>CAKVMU010000006.1 GCA_934773085.1 uncultured Candidatus Melainabacteria bacterium | reverse complement strand
GTTTATCTTCAATTCTACCATTAGAAATTCCAAATATACTGTTTACAATGGGTTTTCCAATTATTGTACACAACTATCGTTTAAAAGAAATTCTTACAGAAAATTTCGGAATCAAAGAGGAGAATTTCTTAATATTTCCAAACAGTGTACCTCAAAATTACACAACAAAAGTTCCGCAAGAGCTAAAAAAAATCGTCATTGTATCAAACCACATTCCAAAGGAACTTTTGCAAGCAGCCAAAATTTTAAAAGGAAAAGGGGGCAGCGTTGATATCGTTGGAGTTAATCACAAGACAGTTCCCGTAACATCAGATTTATTAGATAAATATGACTTGGTAATCTCTATTGGAAAAACAATTCAATATGCATTATATAAAGGTATACCTGCGTATTGTTACGACCACTTTGGAGGCGAAGGTTACATAACAAAAGAAAATATTGATTTGGAAGAATCTTATAATTTTTCAGGAAGACGTACTTTCAGAAAGTTAGCAGCCCAAAATTTAGTCGATGAAATTCTATCTGGCTATTCTCAAGCATTGGAAGACTCTCAAATTCTTACTAAAATTGCGCATCAACGCTATTCTATAAAAAATAATACAGAAAAACTCATTGAATTTATGAATAATGACAACTCAAAATTTAATAAAACAAGCATTTTTAATTCGTATTCCGGATTAAATGATTTTTATATTTCAGAACTGGACAGGTACAAAAAAATTATAGCTTCATATAAGAATTGCTTATACCTTTATTTGTTATTCTACAAAATAGTAAATACATTGACATTGGGGCTGTGTTATCGACATAAACTTAAAAACACAAAAATTTTGATTGAAGAGATTAGCTTGTAGAGGTGAGAATTAAAATGATACTAAGTATTATAACATTGACATACAACAATCTGGACTACACAAAGAAATTTGTAGAAAGCCTCTATAAATATACTCAAGATTTTGAACTTATCGTAGTAGATAACGGTTCAACAGACGGTACTGTCGAATACTTAAAAACAATTGACGGTGTAAAACTCATTCTTAATAAAGAAAATGCCGGATACTCAAAAGGGAACAATCAAGGGCTTGAATTAGCTGTCGGGGAATACATCGGATTCTTAAACAACGACATATTGCTTTATCCGAATTGGTTTGAAGAGTGTAAAAAAGTATTTGAAAAAGAAAATGCCGGATTTGTTTCTCCTCTTCAAATAAACAAATTGTTTAACAACGCAAATGAAACTAATTACATAAAAAAATTCAAACCTTCAAGCAGTTACAGAAAAAGTTTTGATGACTGCGAATTTGCTTGTTGTATTACAAAAAGAAGCGTTATTGACAAAATTGGGAACTTTGATGAAAACTTTACCCCAGCTTTTTGGGAAGATAATGACATCAAATACCGTGCAATAGAAGCTGGTTATGATACATATACCGTAAGCAGCGTTTGTTTTTATCATTTCAATTCTGTCACATCAAAAAACTTTTCTTCCGGTTTTGAAAAAAACAAGGTATATTATTTCACAAAACATAGATTTTCAGAGTATTTGTCTGTCTATGCTAATGAAAACTTTGAATTAAAGACAAGAATTGCGTTTTTTCAAAAATTCCCGTTTAATGCGATTTATAATCTGCATTTGCTTTTTGAAAAAATCATTCGCAACATAAAAAGGATATTTTAATATTGAAACTAATTTTTGACTGTACAGAGCTTTCTTATTACAAAGAAAAATCCGGACACAGAGCCGGAGTGTTTTATGTTGCACTCAATTTATTCAAAGAACTAAAAAAAATGGGCGTTAATCTCACTTTCCACTGTGATTTCAGAAGACATTACTTCATGAAAGAGATTGCAGAATTTCGTGACATTCCACTTTTGGAGGAGAATTCTCTGCTAAATAAATTTATCGGATACATTCTCTATAAAACCGACAAATTTCCGTTAAAGATAAAGTACGCATTAATCGTCATGGCACGAATTTACGATAAATATTTTTATCTGACCAATCAAAAAAATAAAAAACAGTTAGCTGATTTTGATGTTTATTTTTCGCCTTTTAGTCCGCCTTCAAAAGAGATATCAGAAGCGAATCTAAAACGTTTCAGAATGATACACGACATTATTCCTATACTTGAATCCGGACATTCTAACAACCCGAAAGATTGGCATAATAAGATTTATAATACTATTAACGACAAAGATTTTTATTTTACAAACTCTAATCACACAAGAGAAGATGTTTTAAAATTTTTTCCGTTCATCAAAGAATCCCACATAAAAACCACACTTCTTGCCGCTAATGAAAAATTTTTTGCAGAAAAAAACTCTTCTGATAAATACGTATTTTCATTATGCACACTGGGAAAAAGAAAGAATCTTATATTTGGAATTCGAAACTTTTTCAAATTCATTAATCAAAATAGCATAACAGATACAAAACTTGTTCTTGGCGGAAGTGTATGGAAGAGGTTTGAAAAAGAGCTGGAAAATGAATTAAATAAATACGACCGTTCAAAAGTTGAACTTACAGGATATATAGAAGAAGATGATTTACGTAAGTATTACTCTAACGCATTGTGTTTTATTTATCCATCCTTGTATGAAGGCTTTGGGCTTCCTGTGTTGGAAGCTATGAAATGTGGCTGTCCTGTTATCACCTCAAATCGAAGTTCTCTACCAGAGGTTATCGGAGACTGCGGAATAACCATTAATCCGGAATCTGATGAAGACATGCTAAACGCTTTAAATAAGATGTATTTTGATGAAGGATTCCGCTCTCAATGCTCAAAAAAAGGATTGAACAGGGCTAAATTATTTAGTTGGGAAAAGTGTGCTAATGAAATTTTAGATTTTATTAAGCAGAATTCTTGATTCAATATCATCCATTTATTTGATTACAAATCTTAACAAATCCTATAAACTTAAAAGAGTTAAATAGGGAGAGTTATGGTTAAATCAAATTTAAAAGAGAAAAAGTCAACCTCGAAGGCGAATCTGAAAGTCGTTGACAATCGTGCTGTAAAAACAACTTCATACAGCGATATCAATCTTAAAGATTGGAGAAATTACGAACATATTAAAACAGATACGTTATGGGAGTTTCCAAACAGATTAAAAGAAGGCGGACATTCAAATGAATATCACGGAAACTATATTCCGCAAATAGCGCAACAGGTTTATGAAAGATTCACAAAGAAAAACGATATAGTTTTGGATTTATTTTTTGGTTCAGGAACCTCCGGAATCGAAGCTATTAATATGAATCGCCGTTGTATTGGCGTAGAACTTAAAGAAGATTTAGCCGAATCCGTTTCTGAAAAATTCACGCCAAAACAACTTGTTACTGACGTAAATATTATCTGCGCAGATTCAACAAGTGAACTTGCTAAAGAAAAAGTTAAGGCCAGACTCGATATTATGGGCAGAAAACAAGCTCAATTATTGATGTTGCATCCGCCTTATGATGATATTATTAAATTCTCTGACAAGAAAGAAGATTTATCTAATTGTGCAACAACTGAAGAATTTTATGATTTATTTGAAAAAGTTGCAAAAAATGGTTATGACCTTCTGGAAAAGGGCAGATTTGCTTGCCTTATCATTGGTGATAAATATGCAAATTCACAACATATCCCTTTAGGATTTGAATGTATGGCAAGAATGAATAAACTTGGCTTTATCACCAAAGCGATTATAATTAAAGATATGCAGGGCAATGAACGTGCAAAAGGAAAGACTGCAAATCTCTGGAGATACAGAGCTCTTGCCGGTGGATTCTATATTTTTAAGCACGAATACGTTATGATATTCCAAAAAGTATGATAAAAACAACATCAGAGGGACTCCTCGTAAAACTAAAGATAGTCCCTAATTCCTCAAAAAACGATATTATATTAGAAGACGAGTTTATAAAAGTAAAGGTTACCGCACAACCCATCGAAAACAAGGCAAACAAGGCGTTGGTAGAATTTCTCTCTAAAAAATTCAAGATACCAAAAACAAAAATTGAGATTTTAAAAGGTGATACCTCGAAAGATAAAACGATTCTTTTAAGAACAGATGACGAAAAAAAGCGTGATGAGATAATTTCTGCATTGACAAAGTAGTTCAAAAAATATACTATAAAGATAACGAAGATAAGAAGGTGTTTCATGAATAAGCGTTGGTACGACATTGATCCCACAGTTAGTTTGGCAGTTAGCTTGATGAGAAATGCTAACATAATGACACAATATAAGTGTGCAGATTTCATTGTAAAAAAGTCAAAAGAAAATGGTATCGACTTGTCTGAAAATATAATAACCGATGCTTTTAATTACGTACTCAGACGTTGGTACGATACAGACCAAAAGATTGCTGAGTCGTTTGAATATTTAAAATTGTTGCCAGAAGAACTCCAGAAAGAAGTTGCTTTGGACTTGATTAACCTTCTTCAGGAGGAAGAAGTCTGTTAAATTTTGATAGCATAGTTACACTAGCAACAAATCCCGCAGTTATTTCTATAATACTGTTGTGCATTTTGTGTTTAAAAAAAGTGAATGTTCTACTGGCTATCATTGTTTCTACTCTCACAGCCGGTTTGCTTTCGGGGATGGGAGTAAAAACAGTTATGGATACTTTTATATCCGGCATGGGCGGAAACTCTGAAACTGCATTGAGCTATATTCTTTTGGGTGCTTTTGCAGCAACGATGGCACACTCCGGATTCACAGATAAACTTTCTGAAAAAATAACAAAGCTTATTTCCGGAAAAAAATATATTTTATTATTAATATTAACGCTAATCGCAATGGCATCTCAGAACTTGGTTCCGATTCACATCGCATTTATACCGATAATTATCCCTCCGCTTTTGGGCATAATGAACAAGCTTAAATTAGACAGAAGAGCAGTTGCTTGTGCCTTGGCTTACGGGCTTAAGATGCCTTATATAACGATTCCTGTAGGTTTTGGGCTAATATTTCAGAACCTTATCGCTGACAATATCGTACAAAACGGTGTAAACGTACTTAGACAAGATATATGGAAGTCAACATTGATTCTCGGGGTTGGTATGACAGTCGGATTATTGGTTGCAGTCTTTATATCTTACAGAAAACCCCGCATATATGAAGACAAACCACTTAATTTCGGGCTTAAAACAGAGTCTGTTGAATGTAGTAAGTATACAACTTGGGTTGTTATATTAGCTGCTGTGTTAACCTTTGTAGTTCAACTGCTAACCCACTCATTGCCATTAGGTGCGCTTGTTGGGCTTGGAGTTATTTTTACGCTCAAAGTTATACCAAAAAACAAAATGGACCATATGATGAACGAGGGTATTTATCTTATGGGTTATGTTGCTTTCGTAATGCTAGTTGCGGCGGGATTTGCATCGGTTTTAAAACAATCCGGTGCCATAGAATCTCTGGTAACAACCTCAGTTGCAATGATGCCTCACAACATTACAGCAATAGCTTTCGTAATTCTTATTATCGGATTATTCATAACAATAGGAATCGGAACATCCTTTGGCACAATCCCGATTCTTGCGGTTTTATTCGTTCCTATTTGCGCAAAAATGGGCTTTAACACTCCTCAAATAGTAGTTCTGCTCTCAGCTGCAGCTGCTCTTGGAGATGCCGGTTCTCCGGCTTCGGATACAACACTTGGACCTACATCCGGTCTCAATGCTGACGGTCAACATAATCACATTTTTGACACCTGCATTCCGACGTTTTTGCACTACAATATAGCTCTAATCCTTTTTGCTGTTATCGGAATCTGGATTCTAGGTTAATTAACCATTCAATCCGAAGTTAAAATCTTCTTGAATATTTGATGACAACATAGATTTAAGAGATTCACAGTATGCGTTGATTTCTTCAAGCTCAGCACTGTCAGTTGTAATTTGAGCATCAATAGCTGTTTCCCAAGCTGTTAACTCATCCAATTGGTCTTGGTACTGTGCTGTCATTTTATCAATTTCATCTTCAAAATCAGGAATTTCAGTATAATCTTTATACTTAGCTTGCAATTCCGGATCGTTTTCATATAAGTTTTTGAAATAATCTCTGATTGAATGTTTACCTGATGACAACAAAGATTGAACATCAGCTTGAGAAGCTACAGCCAAAGACTTTTGAGATTGAAATTCAGTAATCTCAAGATTCAACTGATTTTTTCTCATTGTATAAGTTAAAAGTGTTTCGTGTAAATTTGCGATTGCCATCTTTCGTCACCATCTTTTTTTTCATCTTACATATATATAAAAACGATTCACGAAAGCGTATTTCAAGTTTATATATAATTGTTACAAATCTTAACAAAACTATTTTATTAGAGCTTGTACCTCTTTAAACTTAGGGTTCTTCGCTGTTTTTAGAAGTTCAAAAAGAACAATTTCTGTAGTTGAAATATGTGCACCATTGTCCTGCATACGGCTCAAACCTGCTAAATATTCATCAACTGCACGACTACCACAAGCATCTTTTACAACATGAACTTCAAAACCGTTATCTATCAAAGCGGCAGCTGTTTGATGTACACAAATGTGCGTTTCTATTCCCAATAAAATAACTTGAGTTCTGCCGGATTGTTTAAGTTCTGAAAGCAAATTTAAATCAAACAAAGCATTGAATGCAGTTTTTTCAAAATATTTAGTTTTATCCTTATTCAAATGTTCAGAAATAGTTCCGACTGTTGGTCCAAGCCCCTTTGGATACTGTTCAGTTACAAAAACAGGGATATCTAATGCTTCGGCTGTTTTTGCAATAATTTCAGAATTTTTTGCAACTTTTTCCATGTTAAAAGCAGCATTCAAAAGTTTTTCTTGTATATCAATAATCAAAACTAAACTGTCTTCTTGATTTAATATTGTCATAAATTAGCTCCTTTTTTATATTCTAATATAAACTGTTCTAACAAATCTTCTAACAAACCCGCCTCCAACTCCTCCGGCTCAAGTGTAATGCGCTTAGCATCAATATTAGAAGAGTCCTTTTGATAGGTAATATCAATATTTATCTTAGAGAATCCCGGACTTGTTATTCTAAAACAACTACTTGTATGCTTTCCCTTTATATAGAAAGTTCCATAGCCTTCACCTGAACCTTGCTGTAAGGTAATTCCTGCGAATTTGCCTGTATATTTTTGCTGTATTTGATAAAACACAGGTGTTATAACCTGTTCCAATTTTTTACCAAATTCTTGTCTAAAAAGTTTAAAATTTGAATAAATCGTTGACTGATTTTGAAGCGTATTTAGTGTATTAATAGGATTTGTCTTGTTATTTACTATATCTTTATCGTAATTGACCGCTTCATGCAATTTATTCAAAGCTTCATTGATTAATTGTTGACGTTTCTGTCCAATCACAGCTGACATTCCGGCATATAATTTCTGTGGCATTTGAGACACAATTTTTTCCCAAAGATTTTTTGCAGATTCTACATCCGTGTCAAAAAGCAACAAGAAATATTTATTTGCAGCATAATTCATCAGAATATCATTTTTTCTTATATTATTTAATATTATTGTCTCAATAATATTTGGCTGGAGTAAAAATTTTGTCTTTTCGTTCGGCGCAATAGCTGCAAAAACAGCTTTTGCAGACGTTTTATCCAACTCCTCAAGTTCCTTGTCTAATATATAATTATAGTCAATAAATACTTCATTGTTCTTTGTTAATATATTATTTCGAACCAAGACCTCTCTGTATTGTTTATTTTTTTCTAACAATGATGCTACCGTAAGCGCCGGTACTAACCTTGCCTGAAACTCTTTTTCCGGTGTTAAAACTGTAATATAATCTAACATTCCTGATTTGTAGCATTTGAGCATATAATCACTGTCTTCATTAAACGCAGATACAATAACCGGAGTACCTTTTAAAAGTTTCAGAAGGTCCAAAGTTTTTTCTTTTGCCCCTTCACTATTAACAATCAAAACAGAAGATTCTAATAGATGTAATTTTTCCGGAACATTATCAAAGCCAAAGGTAAAAAGTTCGTCGCTTTTGCGCAACGCAAGTTTTGCCC
Organism: uncultured Candidatus Melainabacteria bacterium; assembly: GCA_934773085.1. Lineage (GTDB taxonomy): Bacteria > Cyanobacteriota > Vampirovibrionia > Gastranaerophilales > Gastranaerophilaceae > CAG-196. Next base: position 9,899 of record CAKVMU010000006.1, on the reverse strand, counting down.
TTATATAGTCGAAAAAATCATTATCGTCAGAAATAAGAACTATTTTATTCGCCATACCTACAACCGATTATGTTAATTCAGAAATCAAGACTTCAGATTTTTGTTTAATTGCTTGTCTTAGGTCTTCTACATCATCCAAATCAATGCCCATTGTTTTCAAGAAATCTTTGTCCAAAAGGTTTGGATTAAAGTTTTCTTGCATCAACTTGTCAACCGCACAAACCAAATTACACGGAACAGGGATTGAAGACAAGCTTGGATTGTGGTGGTATGAAATAATATTTGCTAACAAAATTGGCAACTGCCATCTTTTTGCAAGTAATGAACCGGTTTTTACGTGGTCAGAATCAAAATATTTTCTTTCTGCATCAAGAATATCCGCACCGTCATTAACCGCAGATATAACCTTGTTGTACAACTTAGGATTAGTTGTGTGCAAAACAATTTTACCCACATCGTGTATAAACCCTGCAATAAACGCTTCGTCAGAGTCCATGATTTTTGTTAATTCCGCCAAATATTCACAACCTGCAGCAACTCTGATGGAATGTTTCCACAACTCTTTGTCTCCTTGGTTTGACATCATTGGCTTCATCGCAACCGCAACAATAATGTTTTTAACTTTAACCATACCAAGCAAGGACAAAGCTATACTGATGGAACTTATCTGTTGAGAAAATCCATAATAAGCCGAATTCACCAATGCCAATATTTTAATAGTCAAAGACTGGTCATACATAACAATGTCGCCCAATTCTTTCATGCTGACAGTAGGTTTTTTCATGACATTCAAAACCTTAACGATTACGCTTGGCATCGCTTGAATATCTTTTATGTTATTAACAAGTTCTATTGTTTTATCCATACTTGAGCCTCTATATACTTACATATTATATTATATCATACTTGAAGATGTTTTTTAATTGATAACAAACTTCCGCTTGCTCCAAATGCAGCACCAATAAGAAGCAAAGTCGTTATTACAATATTTTGAGCATATGCCGGAGGCGGAATCAAGAAGAATTTGTGTACGTTGAGCAACAACCCCTGAACCCAGTTCAAAGGAATTACAGCTATGATAGAGGACACAAATCCGTAAAACGCTCCCTGCATAACAAGAGGTGTTTTAATATACCAGTTTGAAACGCCCATTAGACGCATGATTTCAATTTCGTCTTTTCTGGATTGAATTACCAGCTGAATTGTATTGTTAATAATTGTTATTGTTAACGCAGCAGAAATTATTATCACAAAGAACATCGTAGTATTAACAACATGTGTCAATAACTGAATCTTTTTTGCAAGCTCTTTAGCATAACCCATATCTTCAACACCGGAGATTGGCCTAATCTGGTTAAACACTTCACCAATATTTTCAGGCTTATCAACCTTAACTCGTAGAGTATCAGGCAAAGGGTTTGCCATATCCTGCAGTCCCATTTCCTTCTTTAATCCTGTCCAAGACTCTTCTTTTGGAATCAAACGAACAGATTTAACATGCTTAATCTCTCTTACTCTGTCTCTTACAATTGAAGACTGAGCATTAGATTTAAGATATACAGATATTTCAAGAACATTACCTAATTCACTTGCAAAACTTGAGAGTGACAATGTAAAGCGGAACAACACCCCAAATATAGTCAATATCGCAGCCATTGTTGTAATAATTACCAAATTAATTATTCCGGTGCGTTTAATATCATTAACCGCTTCCATAACTATTCTGTAGGCTATACGGAGTTCGCAGAGCCAATCCTTAGGAATATGTTTTTTTACCTGTTTTTTTAATTGCTGTCTGCTATTGTCCATATGTACCTGCCTGAATATCTCTAACTATTTCACCTTTATCAAGAGTTAAAACTCTTTTTCTGAACCTGTCTACCAGAGTATAATCGTGGGTAGATACAATAACCGTAATACCTCTTTGGTTAATTTGTTCCAGAATTTGCATAACTTCCAAAGAGTTCTTAGGGTCAAGGTTACCGGTAGGTTCATCTGCTATCAACAAAGGAGGACCATTAACAAGAGCTCTTGCGATACTTACTCTTTGTTGCTCCCCACCTGATAATTCAGAAGGTTTTGCGTGCATTTTATCGAGAAGACCTACGACCTTCAACGCACCGGTAACCCTTGTTCTGATATCAGAAGAACTTATACCCAATGTTCGAATAACATACGCAATGTTGTCATAAACAGTTTGGTTTTGAAGTAATTTATAATCTTGGAACACGATTCCCATACAACGTCTCAAGTTTGGAACCTTGTCTGAAGAAAGATTCGCAATATTAATACCGCCAATCAAGACTGTTCCAGTTGTAGGGGTTTCTTCCTTGTATAACATCTTCATCAAAGTAGACTTACCTGCGCCGGAAGCTCCAGTGATGAAAACAAACTCACCTGATAAAATATCCAAGTTGATATTTTTCAAAGCATAGTTGTTCTTGTATTTTTTAGTTACTGATCTTAATTGTATCATTACCTGTTATCCTATTAACAATTCCTTCCGCATCAAGAGCATAAAACTTAAGCAAATCTTTAGGAGTTCCGCTTTGACCGAATGTGTCATTCATGCCAATTCTCAATACTCTTGACGGTAATTTTTCGCTAAGCACCTCACACACTGCAGAACCGATTCCGCCATAAATCGAGTGATTTTCAACCGTAACTGCAAAGCCGGTCTTTTTAACACTATTGATTATGGTTTCAGAATCCAAAGGTTTAACTACAGGAAGACTTATCACTTCAGCGCTAATTCCTCTTTCTGCAAGTATATCCGCAGCCTTAAGAGTTTCTGATAAAATATCACCATTAGAAATGATAGTTAAATCAGAACCCTCACGCAAAACAACTGCCTTGTTTGGATTGAAGACATAATCGTCCGAATAAATATCCGGAAGACTATTTCTTGCGATTCTTATATACACAGGACCGTTGTGTTCTGCAGCAAACTCTAACGCCTGTTCACATTCCTTACAATCAGCCGGAACAATCACTGTCATATTAGGCAAACCACGCATAAGGGAAACATCTTCTAATGCTTGGTGAGTTGCCCCATCTTCTCCAACTGTAATTCCACCGTGAGTACCGATAATTTTAACATTTGCTTTTTGATAACAAACGGATGATCTTATTTGATCATATGTTCTACCGGTTACAAAGACCGCAAAAGCCGCCGCAAAAGGAATTTTTCCAGTTAAAGAAAGTCCTGCTGCAGTCGCTATCAAATCTTGTTCTGCAATACCTACATCAAAGAACCTTTCCGGATAAGCCGTTGCAAATTGTTTTGTCTGCGTAGAGCATGCCACGTCAGCATCAAGTACAACCATATTCGGATACTTAGCACCTAATTTAACTAAAGTCTTACCAAAAGCTTCTCTTATAGGTTTTTTTACGTCGTAATCTATTGCGAGCATTAATACCCCCTCAAGAGCATTATACCATAAAGCCGTAAAATATCCTAAAAATTTTTAACCTACAGTTTAATTAAAATAATCGCAGATTAATTTTTCTTTCTTAGGCAGAACCTTTTTTATGCCTTCTATAATAGGGTTTTTATCCAGATTTTCAAGCTGTTTTTTCAATACAGCTTTTTGAAGTATAAGCGAATTGTACAAATCTTCGCAAACAGCGTTGCTTGAAGCTTGCGTATTCAACTTTTTAATCTGTAATTCAATATGTTGTATTCGTTTTTTTAATAGTTGTTTGTTGTTCACTAAAGACCTCTTTGAATAGAATAAAACTTTTCTTAAAATAATTCAATCAATCTTTTAGTTGAATTTAAGCCTCCACACTGTAAACTTTTGTAACAAGATTTCAAAATTTCCTAAAGTTTTACAAAAATTTGCCGTTAAACATAGAAATTGTAGAAAAGTAGTATTAATTTAGTATGAAAATATAAAGAAAGGAGTATGTAGAACTATGGGATTGAATTTTGATGGAGTTAATCCAGACGTCAGAGCAAAGCTGGAAGGCATTGTTAAAGACGGCAAAATTACCGAATCTGAAATGCAAGGTTTAACTAAAGCAGAAAAAGAAGCTTTGGCAAAGGCTTTTGGTGGAGAACTGCCTCCAATCGGAGATAATTTTATCACTCCGGCAAAAGTTGAGGCAAAGGAAACTCCAAAGCAAGAAGAAAAACCGGGATTTTGGCAAAAAGCTAAAAATTGGGCAAAAGAAAATACTGCTGGTGCAGTCGCTCTTGGAGCTCTGGGTGTTGGCGCAGCTATTGTTGCAGCACCTTACGTTGGTGTATCTGCATTAGCTGGTGGCGTCGCAGGTGCTGTCGGCAAAGGTTTGTTAGCACTTGGTGCAGTTGTTGGTTTGTCTAGCTGTAGCAAAGGATTCAATAATATTGACATCGATCAAAATGTAAATATTAAGATTGACTACAAAAATGATAAAATTGAAGACATTTACAATCAATTGGTGTTACAAGGAGAATCAATTAATAAAATAGTTGATTTGCTGATTGAAAACGGCAGAAAATCCGGAGAAATTTTAGAACTTCTGACAAAAATAAATATTGAAGAATCAAAACAGACCGAAATTTTAGAAAAACTCGTTGGCAATAATGATGCCGCAATGGGATATCTGAAAGATATTCTGGATGCAGTAAAGGACGGCAATAAGATTTCTGCGGGAAATCAAGAACTATTGAACCAAATTCTTGATAAACTTAACGGCTGTAAAGATGATGGTGCTAAAGACACACTTAACCAAATTTTAGGATTATTACAACAATCAATAACTCAAAACAAAGAAATGGATGAAAAAACACATGCACTTCTTGAACAATTGATTCAACTCGTTGACAAGAACGGTAGTGATGCTAATGCTCTCGGAAAAGAAATCCTTAACTACATCGCAGCAGTCGGTTACGAAATGAACAGAAACTTCTCAGCTGTTCTTGAAGCTATTAACAAAGGTGCTGAAGGCTCAGATGGAATCCGTGCATTACTGGAAAAAGTTATTAAAAACCAAGGCGAAAATACCAAAGCAATTATTGAAGCAATGGGCAACATCAAACTTGACGGCGATAACATTGACTTGTCCGGTCTTGAAGCGATGGTGAAAGCACTGCTTGAACAATCTAAGAAAAATGGTGACACATTAACAAGTATTGACGGCAAGATGGATGTTGTAAATGTTACGACAAAAGCTATATTAGCTAAACTTGAAGATGAATTCGGTAAAAACGATGAAAGATACAACAGCATTATGAACGTGCTGAATAAAATCGGAAACAAAGCAGGTTCTATTGATGAAGGCAAATTGTTAGACAAATTAGATAAAATCCTTGCCAAATTGGATGATATCCTTGCTGCAATCAAAGACCACAAGGTTACAGTTGACGTTACAGGTAAAGTAACTTGCGAATGCAACTGCGGTAAAAATCACGAAGGTATTCTTGGTGATCTTGAAGACTTGATGAAGTAAGTCAATTTCCATAGATTGTATATATGACGGCGGAAGTATAAATACTTCCGCCGTTGTGTTTATATTCCTTCTCCCAGCGGGAGAAGGTTAGGATGAGGGGATAACTGATGATAATATAACAGTCGTCTTTTTTCATTCTGGATTGCCACGTCGCTTCGCTCCTCGCAAAGACGTGGCACTTTTTGCATATGACTATAAGCCCCTGCAATCCTGCGCTGTGCTCAGGAAGACGGTGTGAATTTCTTGTTCGCTTGATCACTCAAATACGCCAAACTCGTAGTCACTACAAACCAACCCAATTCCCTTTACCCCTATATTTACCCCTTTACCCCTTTACCCCTTTACCCCCCTTAGGGTCAAGGAAATCACGAATTGCGTCTCCAAGAAGATTAAATGAAAGCACGGCGATAAATATCAAAACCCCCGGAGTTAATAACCACGGTCTGTATAAAATATTCGTAAACTCTTGAGCTTCTTTTAACATATTACCCCAGCTTGCATCCGGCTGTTGAATCCCCAATCCTAAGAAACTCAATCCGGATTCTGCCAAAATATATGACGGAACCGCAAGAGTCATCGCTATAATCACATAACTTGTTGTTTGAGGAATAATATGTCTCAAAATTATTCTTAAATCAGAAGCACCCATTGTTTTTTCAGCTTGAACAAAATCTTCTTTTTTTATGGACAAAACCATACCACGAACGACTCTGGCAAAACCCGCCCAACCAATTAGTGCCAATATTACAACTATTAGTGCAAATCTTTGTACACTTGTCATGCCGGAAGGCAAGACCGCCGCAAGTATAATCAACAAATAAAAACTCGGAATTGCCATAATCGCTTCTGCAAAACGCATCATAAGACTATCCACAACACCGCCAAAATATCCGGAAATACCACCATACAAAAGCCCTATCGGAAAAACTATCAGAAGAGACAGAAATCCAACAGTCATTGAGATTCGACCGCCAAAAAGGAGTCTGGAAAAAACATCTCGACCGTTTATATCTGTGCCTAACAAGTAAAGTTGTCCGTCTGTTCCAAACAGGTGACGATGAGTTGTCACCAGACCAAAAATTTTGTATCCTTCAGCCTTTGGGAAGAGTTTTATATAGTGTTTTTGCCCTCTATCCTGTTTGTAAACGGTTTGCATCAAAGACGGTTCAAATTCCCTTACGTAATCATACGTATACGGTCTTGATAATCGTCCGTTCTCATCTATCGTATAAACCTTTGACGGAGGAGCGTAAGACATATCTCTGTTTGCATAAGTATTAGAATACGGAGCAATAAAATCCGCAAATAAAATTACCGCATACAAAACAGCAAGCACTATGAATGCCGATTTTGCGAACTTATCCTTAAAAATTTTCCTCAAAAGTTCCATAATCAGCCCCCATTCCTAAGCCTTGGATCTGTTATCATCAACAAAATATCAGCCAACAAGTTCCCGAGAATCAGCATTATTGTTCCCATCATAAGCGATGCCATAACCAAATTTATGTCAGATTTCATCACAGCCTCAAGGATAAGGCGCCCTAATCCCGGATACTGGAATACATATTCTGTCAAAGCAGCCCCGCTCAACAAACCTGCAAATTCAAAACCGAGTAGTGTAATCATAGGGTTTACCGCATTACGAAGTGCATGTTTAAAAATAACCTTGCTTTCACTCAAACCTTTTGCTCTGGCAAATTTAATATAATCACTATCCAACACCTCAAGCATATTAGCTCTCATTTGCCGCTGCAATCCGGATAGCGAAATCGTAAACAAAACCAATGATGGCAAAACCAAATGTTTAGCCAAGTCCAAAATTTTTCCGAAAAAAGACATTTCGCTAAAATTATAACTTGTAAGCCCACCAACAGGGAACCAACCTGATTTAACCGCAAATATCAACATCAATATAGCGAAAAAGAAGGAAGGAATCGCCATTCCCACACTTGCAAGTATAGTCAACAACCTGTCAAAAGCAGATTCTTTTTTAATGGCAGAAACTATACCTAGCGGAATTCCGACCGACCATGTCATAAATATTACAACAAAGGTCAGCAACAGCGTATTTGGAATACGTTCCTTGAGCTTTACAGAAACCTTTTCGCCGGCAGTTGTATATCCCAAATCACCTTTAACAAAAGACTTTGCCCAAGATAAATATTGAATATAAATCGGCTTATCCAAGTTTAATCTTTTTATCTCCTTGTTCAAGGTTTCTTGCGAAATTGACGGATTCAAGCGCAATTCTGCAATCGGATCAATCGGAGATAAACGGATGATAAAAAAGCTTATCATAGACACGAGTATCAGAAGAGGTATTGTCTGTATAATTCTTTTTGTTACATATTTCAAAAAGCTCATCAGTCTATTTCTCCCCCTTATCGACATAGATTTCTTCAAGATTATACACAAGACCGCTCAGAGTTGACGGATAAATATTTTTAAACTTTTTCCTAATCGCAGTAATTCGTATCGGTGAATACAAATAGATAATCGGTTTTTGGTCATAAATAATGGTTTGATACCTATCATACAAAGGTTTTCTCTCCTCATACGTAAGCTTCAATGCTCCTTGTTCAAAGATATCATCCAGTTCTTTCTCCCAAGTCAACCTATCGTCAATCTTATACCCTTGTGGACGTTGGTTAAACAAATGCAATGGACCTGTTGATTTCCAAACATTTTTTCCGTCATGAGGTTCCAACGGAGAGCCTGTCAAACCCATTATCGCCATATCCCAATCATTTGTATTTGATAATTTATTAACAAGTGAATTAAACTCTACCGGTTTAAAGTTAACCTTCATACCTAAGTCTTCTAAGTCCTGTTTAATCATAACTCCGACAGCTTCACGCTCCAATGCGCCGGCGTTTGTATACAGGTCAAATTCTACACGATTGCCATCTTTGTCGTACAAAACACCATTTTTCAGAGTAAAGCCTGCTTTTGCCAAACATTCTTTAGACACATTTTTGTCAGCAGGATGTCCTTTGATATACTTATTCAAATATATAGAATTCAAACTCTCTGCCGTAAATAATGGTTCTGCGACACCTTGCGCAATATTTTGAACCATTCCTTTTCTATCAACAGCCCAATCTATAGCAGCCCTAAAATCTCTGTTAGAAAACCATTTTTGCTTAACAGGTGATACATTCCAATGTCCTTCACTATTTTTTCGATTATTCAAGTTGATAACCAAAAACAAGGTCCCTGTATCAGCACCTAAGTTGTATATCCGATAATTAGAAGTTGGTTCTTTTAATTTATACCGTGCGACATTTGAACCTCTTATGCCAAGAACATCAATCTCTCCCGCTTCAAATTTCAAAATCTCGTTATTAGTATCACCAACTATCAAATATACCAATTTATCCAAATATGGTAACTTTTCGTTCTTCAAATTTATCTTGTAATAATTCGGATTGCGCACAAAAACAACTCTCTGAGCAGCAACATATTCTTTTAATACAAACGCTCCGTTCGATACAATTGTTTTTGGATCTGTATTCGGACTCAAAAATGCATTAAACACAGAATCCCCTTTATCTGAATACGGCTTGAAATAATGTTTTGGCACAATCGGATAGGTTAATTGCCTCAAAAAAGGTGCAAATGGTTTCGGAGTTGTAAATTTTACCGTATAATCATCGATTTTTGTGAGATTCGGGAGCTTTCCGTCAACAGTCATTGCATCCATCGTAGCAGGGTTTCCCAATCCTTTAAAAACGATTTCTTCATAAGTATAAATGACATCGTCTGCAGTTATAGGTTTACCATCTGTCCATTTTACGCCTCTTCTCAAGTGGATTGTGTAATCATTACCATCAACACTGAAATCCTTAGCCAACAGCGGAATAACCTTTCCATCCCTCGCATCTGTTGTCAATAGCCCGTCATACAAAAGCCCCGCCATTGCAGAAGAAGTTGCATCCTTTGTATTACAAGGATTGAAAGTTTTTGGTCCTTCTCCGATTGTAGAAATCACCATCTCGCCACCAAAAGTTCCAACAGGCGCTTCTGATTGCAGATAATCAATCCCGTTTAACACAACATTTTTGTTCGCTTCCGGATACTTAACCTCCTCGGAATTCATAGTAACAACCGTAGGCGGAATTTTTTCCGGAACATCTTTTCGTAAACATAATTTTATCCCACCACCCACAATCAACAATATAAAAAAAACGGTCAAAATTTTCTTCATAAGAAAAGAATAACATATTTAACCTATCGTGATAAGTGCATAAGTAGATAAATTTGCAAGTTTTAAATTCATTGGGTTTAAGTAGGTAGTTCATGTAACGAAATGTAAAGATTTGAATCAAAATATTAAAGTTTTGCCCAAAAATTGCCGTAATACATACTAAAGGGACCAATTTAAGGACAAAAAACTATGGGAATGGCAGCTTCGCAAGCAAGATTGCTTTCAATCACAGCTAGAATACACGATGTTGAATACC
>CAKVMU010000005.1 GCA_934773085.1 uncultured Candidatus Melainabacteria bacterium | reverse complement strand
TGCTCCAGCCTCAGCTCGCTCACGCCGAACTCGATAAAGTGCTTCGCACTTGGGGATCTCGCCAAACTGTCTTCACAGCTAATAAAAAGGACTAGATATAATCTAGTCCTTTTTATTAGCGGGAGACGAGGCTCGAACTCGCGACATCCTCCTTGGCAAGGAGGCATTCTACCACTGAATTACCCCCGCATGTGGGTTACCAAGCCCTCTGGAGCTACTTTGAACTGAATCATTTACCCCTGCTCGGTATGTTATTATCATACATGCTCAACTTTTTAAGTCAACCCTATTGCTTGACAAATCCTAAACGCACAAAAGGATTCTTCTCGCCACTCTCCGGACAAAATGCTAATCCTTTGAATTCAAAATCCTTTATCTCACCCTTTTTGTTTCGGATTATCTCAAATTTTGTGTGCATTCCATAGCGCATACCGTCTTTGTCACTGTAGTTCAATGCCCTTGTTTTCACAAAATTTAAACCTTTAACATAGTAATCTCTTAATGCCATGTTTAACTCTGCAGAATTCACTCCACACCCGTTCTTTAGAGATTGATTTTTCAACCCGCCCAAAGGTTTTGCATAAATGCGCTCAAAAGCATCCGCATCATCTCCGGTAATCATATACGCTAAAGGAGAAAATTTCCCTTCGTTCCAACCGCCATTTTTGATATAAAACGAACGAGCATACGGATTAGTTTTATAATCTTTATCCCATTTAGCCATAAAAATTTGCAAATTTTTGAAAAATTCTGACTTATTTTTCGGGAATTTTGACTCTGATGAATTTAATAATGTAACCAATTTCCTCTGCAACTTTTTTGTCAAATCAAGTGTCACTGCAGGTGCATAACTTCCATTCGTTTCCGCCACCCAATGAACCACCGGATAAGCGGAACGAAAATTTGTACCATTTGAATATTGCATTGTCGGTTGAATTTTCATGATGTCTTTTAAAAACCCTCTGAAAATATTTTTTGCTACTTAACACTTTTTATTTAAAAATTAAATCCGTCTTCCTTCATTCTTCTGAAAACTTCTTCAATCTCAGAATCCTTGCACACAATAGACACACGGAAGAATCTATCGCCATAGATTCCAAAAGCTTTTCCCGGAACCGCAATAATACCGGATTTGTGCATCAAATCATCCGTAAACTCAACCGAATCCTTATATCTTGGTGGAATCGGAAGCCATAAATAGAATGTCGCATCCGGAATATAAAAATCTGCCCAACCGAGTTCTTTTAATCCTTTGACAAACATTTCCTGCTTTCTTTTGAAAGAAATATTTGCCTCTTTCATATATTCTTCGCCTTCTTTTGAATTAAGTACAGCAGCACCGGCTTTTTGCAGAGCTTTAAACAAGCCCGAATCCAAAGTTGATTTCAATTTTCCAAACACTTTCACTGCATCTTTGTTTCCGCAAATCCAACCAAGACGCCAACCGGTCATCGCAAACGGTTTAGAAAAACTGTGAAACTCAACCGCAACATCTTTTCCGCCATTCACCGCAAGAACACTCAAAGGTTTCAATTCCGGCTTGAAATACATATCTGTATACGCAGCATCAGAAATCAGCAAAATATCATGTTTCTTACAAAAATCTACCACATCCTGCAAATATTTTTCCGTTGCTGTTGCTCCCAATGGATTGTTCGGATAGTTTATCAGCATTGCTTTAACCTTTTTCGGGTTAAATCCATCTTTTATAAGTTTTGCAAACACTTTTTCCATATCCGGCATAAAGTTATCTTCCTCAACCAACGGAATCGGATATGCCAAACCTCCTGAGACCTTTACCATTTCTTTATAAGAAGCATAACCAGGGTCCGGAACCATAATAATTTCTTTATCTTCTTTAACCGTAGTCGGATTAATCAGTACACGAATAAAATTCGCCAAACCTTCTTTTGAACCAATCAAAGAAAAGACTTCCGTATCAGGATTTACGTCCACCCCAAAACGATTTTTCATACGCAGAGAACAAGCTTCACGGAAATATTTTTCGCCTTTCGGAGAAGAATATGTATGAATTCCGTCTTCATCCAATGCAGACTTCAATGCATCTATCGCAAACTTTGGCGGCGCTTGAGTCGGCGCCCCCATTGAAAGTGAAATCGGTGCACGACCTTTTGCTTTCAATTCCGGTGTAATTTCTGCGACAGTTTCTTTAATACGAAACATAATATATGTTTCAAGTGACTGAACGTAATCGTTAAATTTTTCCTGCATTCTAAGCTATCCTCACTCTACATGTGGATACATTATATAAAACGCATCAAGAAAAGTCAAAATTAGTTTTAATACTGAATTTTTACATAATATAATTCCGCACTGAAGGTATTTTTGCGCAGTTATCCAAATACTCTATTGTGGACATTTTTTCGTTATACAGGTATTTAATGAAGTTCAAATACGAAATATCGAACGAGCTTAAAAGAATATTAATCTCAAACCCCTCAGAACAAAACGGTTCATAATCGTATACCACATAACTGTTGTATTTGCTTTTCCATTCTTTACGTTCTATACGGCAGTTATTTTCCTCGGCAATGTCTTCAACCCAGTTTACAACATCTTTATTAATATTTTTTATTTCCAAATATTTGTTCTGAAAGTTTTCCATAGCAATATCTCCAAAAGGGAATTTTTCATCCCTACAGAAATTGTAATTTGTTCTGCAGTGACTTAAATCACCATTTTGTCTAGTTTTTCAAGATATAATGAGAATCCCTAATGCTTAATATCGGCTAGATAATTTATATAGTTTTCAGCCGCACTCATCTCATCCAAACCGCACAGGGTTTTGTACGCATTAGCTAAAATACTGTCCTTATTCTCAAATCCCAGAATCCGTTTTATTACATCATCCACATCATCACACAGAAAACCGTTCACACCGTCTTTAATAATTCCGTCAATACCATCCCCTTTGCGACAAACCGTTATACAACCTGCAGCCATCGCCTCAAGATAAACCATTCCAAAGGTTTCGTTCTCACTTGGGAGTATAAAAATATCAGAATCACGCATTTTCGATATCACTTCATCATGCGAAATCTGTCCCATAAAAACCGGTTTGTCAGAAAGTTTACGCAAGTTTTCTTTTCCCTCGCCTATAACGGTGAGTTCAATATTCTCAAACCTGTTACAAGCTTTTATCACTTTATCAATATTTTTGCGTTTAATAAATTTCCCACACGTCAAAACCCGAACTTTCTCACGATTTTGCCAAGTTCTCAGAATCGCTCCGTCTACTCCGGAATACGCCGTAAAAATTTTGTTTTCAAGCTCGGGATAGAGTTTTAAAAACTTATTTTTCAACACATCTGACCTCGCCGCAATACGGCTCGCATGCCGGTAGGCAGCCTCCAGACGAGGTTTGAAATGGGATTTGTACAAAGGATTTGTTAACACCTCAATATCAGAAACATGAACCGCAGCCACAAACGGAAGCCCCAATTTGTCAGCAAGTAGAATTCCCGAAGGCATGTGTGCAACAACAACATCCGGAGTGAATTCGGTTTGAATCTTGTTTCTAACCTCACCTAAAAACGGCAGAAAATAGTTTATATTTTCTACATCACCATAGAATCCGCTTTTATAAAACGGTTTTCCTCTCAAAAAAGAGTTCAAGAGAAAATTTGGTTTGATGACTCGCACCTCGTGTCCCATACGCTTCCAGCATTTAACAAAGTTAAAAATCGTACGTGGAGTGTGTTTTTCATTATTTTGTACAGGATACAAGTCCGTAATAACAAGGATTTTCATAACTTATTCGGTGTATTTACCCCTTTCGAAGCAGAAAATATTGATTAAAGAAAATATCATCACCACAATCAATAAAACTACCGCCAAAGCTGATGCATAACCCAAATCAAGGTTTTCAAACGCACGCTCATATATATAATAGACAATGGTTTTTGAAGAATTGAGCGGACCGCCTTTTGTCATAACGTAAATTTCCGCAAAAACTTTCATCGCAGAAATTGTACTTATTGTAGATACCAAAGCAATTGTAGGCATAATATGCGGAATTGTTACCGTAAAATGCTTTTGCCAAAAATTTGCCCCATCAATATCACACGCTTCATACAAATCTTGAGGAACACTCATTAGTGAAGCCAGATAAATCATCATATAATATCCGACACCTTTCCATACCGTTACAATCGCAACAGAAAAGAGTGCCCAATCCGTATCGGTCAACCAGCCGATAGGGCTGATATGGAGCAATGATAACAAATAGTTCAGAATCCCTTGGTTTGCATAAAGCCATTTGAACGCAATCGCCGCCACTACGATTGAAACAATTACGGGCAAATAGATAATAATCTTATATAACGTTATTCCACGAATCTTTTGGTTTATAAGAATCGCAACCAGAAGCGGAAACGTTACCAGAAAAGGAACTGCTATTACAAGATACATAAAAGTATTAAACATAACCTTGTAGAACACGGGCTCTCTGAAAAGCTTTATGTAATTGTCCAAACCGTTAAAAGTTGGGTTATAAATACTTGATGAATAATCAAAAAAACTCAGATAAAATGTTTGAAAAAACGGAATAAAGAAAAACACAATTAATACCGCAGCTGCAGGTAATAAAAACAAATAAGGTGTGTATTTCCTGTAATAATTCATATGCTGATTATATCACCTGTTCGCACCTATTGCAATTTACGTTTCAATTCATATTTAACATTGCTCAAAGGTCCATTGTTAGGAGTTTTTACAGTTTGATAATAGTTTTTTGCATAAACCACAGGGTACTTTGGAAGCCAACCCAGTTTTATAAATATAGAAACAGTATCAGCCCCTTTAGATAACATTAATTCATCAATCGTTTTTTCATGAGCGGGAGAAATCGAAGAGAAAAGTTTAAGAAGATAATCCGTTCCTGTTACAACCGAATATCCGGCTGCTGTTCCGGGTTTAACAACAAATTCTGTTATTGAAAAATTTGTATCCCCTTTGATATCACGGATATTATCCGGCAATACAAGCGTTTCTCCCTTTTTTTGTTCGATTTCATACCATGTGCCGTCGTGGTTTATCATTATTATATTAGGTTTTGGCATATATATATCATCAAAATTGTTTTCAAGTATAACTTCACCTGTATTTCTTATAACTCCGTATTTATAGTGCTTACAGGTCAAAAACATTCCGCCGAATAGCAAATCGATTGAAGAATATTCATGAGGTAAAATTGCTTTGCCATACTCATCATAAAGCCCATATCTGCCGGCATTCCCAATTTTCAAATACTTGCCAAGAATTCTTTCTGCCTGATTATATTTTATAGGTACCAAAACATTGCCATCAGAGTCAATCAATCCGAATTTTCCACGCTTTTGAACTATGTATGAAGATTCTCCCAAAATAATCATTTTCTTATATTCGGGTTTAACCACAACCTCATCCTGCGAATTTTTCAATCCGAAAAAACCGTTCTCTCCAAAGATTTTTAAATCTTCGGATGCAAAACAGAAGTTTGACATCAACAGTATTAATAAAACCGAAATTATTCTCTTCATAACAACATAATAACATAGAATTATGATATGATATTTGTATGAAAAAGAGAGTTTTTGCAGGTTCAATTTTAATATTTTTGATTGCGATGATAACCTTTTGGCTATACGCAATTCCGGCGATTTTTTCTAATGAAAAATTTGTCAATAATTTATTATCATCACAAAAAATAAAAGTAGAAAAACCGGAAATTAAGACCTACCTTGCACCAAAGCTTTCTTTAAAGGTACAAAAAATTGAGATTCCGAACGCACTTGATATCAAAAATCTTGATACGGATATCTCTTTCACAACAAAAAAACTTATTGTAAACAGACTCCTTGCCGAATATCTTTTTGCGGATGTTAATTCCTTGATGAATATGTTTCCGCAAAACGAAAACAAGACACAGAGCCAATTTAATTTAGATTTGTATGACTCAATCCTCGGTTTAAAAGAAGGTAAAATTCTGTATTCTTTGGACAAGAATACAAACTGTAAAATTTCTGCATCTGCGTTTGTCGACAACACGAAAAAAGATTTTCGACCGGTACATTTTGATATTGATGCAGAAATAGTAAAACCGCATAAAACTTTGGCAGTAGGGATTTCCGATAAAAATTCCGTTTACATACAAAACAAAAGCTTAAACATCAAAAATTGCGTATTTGATATAAACAAATCTCACGTGGTCATAAACGCATACGCATCAAGAAAAAAAGGAATTAACCTAAATCTTTCTTCAAAAAATTTCCGAATGGAAGATGTTTACGACATTATAGACTCAAATCTAATTGTAGCAAACGGTCATGAAATGCTTGCGTTTTTTAAAGATATGACCGGCAACTTTGACTTTGACATAAATATGACAAAAAAAGATATGTCCGGCAAGGTTAAACTAAATAAATTTTCTACAAAAGTAATCCCCGTAAACAATTTGCCAATCACGCTTACACAAGGGGATGCAATCATTGGTAAACACGATATCTACCTCAAAAATATTCAGGGATATTATGGCAAAAATCCTGATAACAAACTGACTTCTGAAGGTGAAATCAAAGATTACACAAAGTCTTGCGCCTCAAATATAGTTATTAAAACTACCGCAAACGACGAATTCACAAAAGATTACTTATCTCCGATTGCAGGAATTCCATTGAAAATAATCGGCAAAGCCGGCACCAGAATTATTGTAAAAACTCTGTATGACAAAATAGATATTGAATGGGCATCAAAACTTGCAAAAGGGAGCGACATTCTTGTTGACGGTGTATCATTAACTCCTGTTAGCTATGACAGAGCAGTGAATTCGTTAATGCATTTCAAAGACAACACTTTGGATATTGAAAAAATCGATTACTTTATTGCAGAAAATATCAATAAAGATTCAAAAATTAAACCGATTCTTTCACTCAACGGCAAAATCGACTGCTCAAAGGAAGTTCCAATCGTCAGAGTGTTCGGATTTAATATCCCGAATCCGCTTCCGAGCGAATTTCTTAACCTTTTTGTCGGTCAAAAAATGTTCAAAGGCGGAACTTTTTACGGCGAAGCTCTTTATTTGAATTTTCACGATTATCCAAAAATCAAGGGGGATATTAAGGCAGAAAACATCAGAATTCCGTCTCAGAGAATATTTATAAAAGAAGGAAAATTCTTTACGGACAAAGACAATCTCCACGTTGTATCAAACGGCAGATTCAAACGTTCCAATTTTGAATTCACCGGTGATATTTTTAATGGAGTTAAATTCCCTATAATCATCAAAAATGTTGAATTTTCATTAGATAAAATAGATATCGAAAAACTTTTGCAATCAATGAATCAAACAGAAACCGCAGCTCCTGCTGTGACAAATAACGACGAGGACGGAGCTGTTGATTTTGACATAAGCAATCTTATAGTTGAAAGGTGTGTGTTTAAACTAAAAGAGGGTAAATACAAAGATATAGATTTTGGAAACCTAAACGCAAACCTCACATTGGATAAAAACAGCGTTTTAGAGATTAAGGCTCGCAAATTCAACATCGCAGACGGTATATCCTCTCTGAAAGTTCTGTGCGACTTGAAAAAGAAGAAATATGAACTTAAGCTTGGAGTAAAAGATGTTAATTCCGAAAAAATGTCATCTTCACTTTTGAACATAACTCGTGAAATTTCCGGTAAATCAAGCGGTTTTATTGAACTGAACACAGATGAGACAATGAAACTTAACGGTATAATGAAATTTGATATTAAAGACGGAACAATTCAAAAAATAGGATTGGTAGAGTATCTGCTCAAGTTTGTTGCTCTGTTCCGTAACCCTTTGGTTATGATTAGCCCGAGTACCATCGGAGATATAGTAAACATTCCGGAAGGCAAATTTAATAAGATTGCCGGAGAACTCTACATTAAACAAAACATGATTGAACTTTTGAAAATCAAATCATCTTCACCTCAACTGAGTGCGTATATTGTAGGTTGCTACAACCTCGAAAACAGCGATGCAATACTGAGAATTTATACCAAATTCTCAAATAAAAACAAAGGTGTCGGAGGATTTTTAAGAAATATTTCACTAAACAGCTTGGCAAACAGAATACCGCTAAGCAGCACCTCTGATGAGAATTATTACTCTTCAGAACTCGAAAACCTTCCACCAATTGATGCTGACGAAAAAGACTGTCAGATATTCCTTACCAAAGTTGACGGTGATGTGGAACACAATAATTTTATTTCTTCATTGAAGAAAATTAAGTAGTATAATGTTGCTATAGATTTTTGAAGGGAAGGTTATCAATATGGTAAACAAACTTATTAAAGAAGACACTAAAATGTTCCTTACAGGAAATGAAGTGCTTGCTTATGCCGCAAACTCCGCAGAAGCAGAGTTTATGTACGGCTACCCGATTACACCTCAGAATGAAATTATGCATACTTGGTGTAAACTTTTACCAAAAACCGAAGCAGGATTTTTGCAAACAGAGGATGAAATCTCTGCCGGTTTTTCAACAATAGGCGGAATTCTTGCCGGCAAAAGAGCATTTACTGCAACAGCGGGACCAGGTAATGTCATTATGCAAGATGCACAGTCTATGGCAGAGATGATGAGAATACCGTTTGTATGCGCTGTTATGCAAAGAGGCGGCCCTTCAACTGCAACAGTTATCTATGCGCAACAAGAAACACGCTTGACTTGTTTCGGCGGAAACGGTGAAGGTTTTAGAATAGTTTACTCAACAGCAGGTCACCAAGACTTGTACGATTATATGATTAAAGCATTCAACACGGCATGGAAATACAGATTCCCGACATACGTGTTGGCAGACGGTTATCAAGGGAAGATGAGAGAACCGGTTCTGCTTTATGATCCGGCTTCACGTGGAATTAAAATGGTTCCAACCACAAAAGCTCTTCTCGGCGAAGGCGAAATCGGTGTGGACAGAAAATCTGCTCACCTGAGAAACACTTACAATATGGAAGAAGAACTTATGGAAGTTCTTGAAGGGTACAAAGCAGACTACGAAAAAATGTCAGAAGAAGTTGCAGAGTGGGAAGAATACAAAGCTGACGATGCTGAAATTCTTGTAATTGCACACGGTATAGTAGCTCGTTCCGCAAGAACAGCAATTGACGAACTTCGTGAAAAAGGCATTAAAGCAGGCTTATTCAGACCGATTACAATCAGACCGCTTGCGGTAAAACCTTTGAGAGAAGCCGTAAAACGTGCTAAGCACCTTCTTTTCACAGAATCTGCAAACGGACAGCTTGCACAAATGGTTCTTGAAAAAATTTACGGACTTACAACTCCTTATTCAACACTCTTCAAAATGGGCGTTGGCGTAACAGGAGATGACATTGTCGGAAAAGTAGAAAATATAATTAAGGAGGTAATGTAAAATGAGTGAAATATTAAATCTTCCTCCAAATTTACCAAAATCACAAAACGCAGAAGTGGGCGCAAGTAAATTTTGCCCAGGCTGCGGTCACGGTATAACTTTAAAAGCATTAGAAAGCGCAATTGATGAACTTGGAATTCAACAAAAAACAGTATTCGGATGCGATATCGGATGTTCATTATTGGCATGGAACTACCTTGATGTAGATACAGTTCAAACTCACCACGGAAGAACAACTCCGGTAATCTACGGATTTACAAGAGCAAATCCGGAAGCCATCGGAATCGCATATATGGGCGACGGCGGCGGTCTTGCAATCGGTGCTCAACACCTCGTAAACTCAACCGTTCGTGGTGAAAGAATGATGATTGTAGTTGTTAATAACACCAACTACGGTATGACAGGCGGTCAAATGTCACCAACAACCATGCCGGGACAAAAAACCGAAACTACTCCATACGGCAGAGATTGCTCTGTCACAGGAAAACCTGCAAAAGCCGCAGAGATGGTAGCAGCAATCGCTGACCCGACAAAATCATTTGTAGCACGTTCTTCTGTTTCAAACTTTATGAAACTGAAAGCTACTTTCAAAAAAGCTTTAACAAATGTTCAAAATGGCGGATTTTCTTTTGTGGAAGTCCTCTCAATTTGTCCTCTTAACTGGAGAACAAACAATGTTGATACGTTCGGAAGATTGCAACAAATGGAAGACTTCTTTGAAGTCAAAGAATTTTTAACACCGGAGGAGGCGTAATATGAGCAGAACAAAAATAGTTTTAGCCGGCGAAGGCGGACAAGGTGTTCAATCAATTGCAAAAATCTTGGTTGAAGCAGGCTATGAAGCAGGCAAACAAGTCCTGTATATTCCAAACTTTGGTGTTGAACAACGTGGAGGTGTTTCAATTGCATTTTGCCAAATCGCAGATGAAAGAATAGGCGAACCTCGTTATTCAAAAGGCGATATTGTTATAATGCTTTCAGACAGAGCAATTGACAGGTGTTCAACATACGTGGATAAAAACTCTGTTGTTGTTTATGACACATCTGTTTGTACTAAAAAGCCGGAATGTCCTTGCAAAGAACTTATCGGAATTGATGCAAACAAAATTGCAAACGAACAGTTGAGCGCAAGAGTATTCAATATCATTATTTTGGGCGTATTGCTCGGGGCAACACACGTTCTTGAATTAAGTGATATTAAAAACGCAATGGAAAAAGCTCTTGGCAAAAAATTTGATGCTAAGCCTGAATTAAGAGAACTGAACTACAAAGCTCTTGAAATGGGCATGGAAATGATTAAAAATAAGGCAGGTGTGTAATGACTGAAAAACAATACAGAGGATATAAAATCGAAGGTGTCGGAAAAGGTAAAGCTGATTATTACGTATACACAGACTTATGCAAAGGCTGCGGACTTTGTATCGCAAAATGTCCGATGAACAAAGCCGGAAAAAACTGTTTGCAATGGTCAAAAGAAGTAGGACTTTACCAAACTCCTGCAGTTGCACCAAATCCGGAAGTTTGTATTGCTTGCGGGGCTTGTGCAATGACTTGTCCTGATAGCGCAATAAGAATTGTGAGAAAATAAAAAAGAAGAGGTCTTAAGACCTCTTTTTTTTGCTTTATTTTACACATCTAACTTGACGTTTTGTAGACTTATTTTCAACCCCTTTTTTCCAAGAAGAACCGCCAACAATACCATTTTGCGCCATACCTGCATCTCGAGAGTATCCGGATGAAGTCCAATATTCAGTAACCGTCGTCCCGTCAAGTTTGCCATTTATTACTGCCTCATGAATTGTATACAGTTCGCTCAATGTCGGCAGACGCAGACCCAAATCCGCACACGCATCTGTAGCATCTTGCCAATTCATTTTCGTATCTTGGTCTACTTCCTGCACTTCCAGAGATGAACCCTTACACGGAGCCCAAGAATATTCGCTCAAACACGGTATACCTGCAATAAGCCGAGGTGGGTCCTTATACTCTTTTATTTCTTCCGGTAATAAATCTAACGGCAATGAGGCTACCGTAGTCGCAGGAGTATATCCGGCTTTCTTCCAGTTTGAACGCTTATTCAAATGTCCTTGTCCTGCATTATCCGCAGCTATCGTACCGTCTGCCGCAATACTGACTTTGAATCTGTCCGGATTCTTACAACTTTCACCATACATGCAGTTGCCACCTTTTGAACCATTCACATCAAAATAAATATCGCTTCTGTAATAGCCTTCCACATTCGTAGTCACAAAAAATTGCACACCGTTTGCAGAGCCAAAAGACGGAGAATCAAAAAGATTGTCGCTGTATTCCTGATAATTATCAGAGCAAGAAGCCGCTCCAGTAGAACTTAAGCTTAATCCAAGCAACTCACAGAATTTTTTCGCAGAACCACCATACTTAGTACCAGCAACGGTCACTTCTTGCAAATTATACAACGGAGCCTTCGCATATGAAAATGTTCCGTCGGAAGTCGGATAAAACTCTTGGTTCGAAACCATATTGCCAACCACCTCTACAATTGCATCATATGTTTTCAAATACAAAATTTTATTTGAATCGGGTTTGAATTTATTTATAAGCGGAAGTACAATTGCTGCAATTATTGCAATAATTCCAATAGTTATCAGCAATTCTGCCAAAGTATATCCTCGTTTTTTCATCATAAAGCTCCAGATTATTCTTACTATATATAATAAATGATAATGAGGTTTGTTTCAAGATACGAACTGGCGGTCGAAACAAGATGTTTCGACCGCCAGTTCTCATAAATCAAATTAAACTGTAGCTTTTGCAACGGTTTTCTTATCTTCCCAGATATCAACAAGAGTTGAGCAGAAGAAGATACTTGAATAAGTACCGATTGCAATACCAAGAATCATAGCCAAGACGAAGTCTTTCGTTGTAACTCCGCCAAAGAAGTATAATGCCGCAAGTGTAATCAATGTTGTCAAAGAAGTGTTAATACTTCTTGCAAGAGTTTGGTTAATACTTGCATTCATAATATCTCCAAACGCCATTTTCTTTGAATAATACTTCAGATTTTCTCTTACACGGTCAAATACAACAATCGTATCGTGAACAGAGAAACCGATTACGGTTAACAAAGCCGTTACGAACAGTGCATCCACCTGAACACCGTACACTAAGCCCAAAATTGAGAATACACCCAAAACAAAGATTGTATCGTGTACAAGCCCCAATATTGCAGCAAGAGCGTAGTCAAACTTAAATCTGAATGTCAAGTAT
Organism: uncultured Candidatus Melainabacteria bacterium; assembly: GCA_934773085.1. Taxonomy (GTDB): domain Bacteria; phylum Cyanobacteriota; class Vampirovibrionia; order Gastranaerophilales; family Gastranaerophilaceae; genus CAG-196. Next base: position 5,383 of record CAKVMU010000005.1, on the reverse strand, counting down.
GCGATGATACCCAAAAGTGCTAAAGATAACGCTATCAAAGAGTTTTTAAACAACTCTTGACCCAATGTCGGACCTACAGAAGTCACTTGAACTAATTCTGTAGATGCAAAATCCTTGTTTACAATGTTCGTAATGTTTTTCAAATCATTAGAACCCTCAGCAATAAATTTTGTTCTGACAGCCAAGATAGCTTTCAAATCTTTGCTTTCTTTTGAATTAACGTTAATTATCTGCAAAGACGGATTTTCAAACCCACCATTTTCCAAATCTGCACGAACTTCAGACAATTTAGCATTTGTAATTTCTTCTTTGACACCATACTGAATCGTTGTACCGCCGGTATAGTCTATACCAACTTTAATCGGTGTATGCGTATCATATGTTATCATTGAATAAATCATTGAAACAACACCCGGAAGAAGCAATACTGCTGAAATTGCCAAACATAAAAATCTGTATTTTACTATATTTAATCTCATTATTACCTCTTTCTAGTCCAAGATACCGAACTTAGCTTTTTCACGTTTTGTTTCAACAGCCGTAAAGCCTTCACCGATTTCATCAGCTCTCAAGCCAAACCATTCAGGATGCTTAAGGTTGCCGGTACCGAATGCCAAGTGCATAAAGTTTTTAGTAATTGTTATTGCACTAAACATAGATACCATAACACCGATTGCCAATGTCAAAGCAAAACCTTTAACAATACTTGTTCCGCAACAATACAAGATAGCGCACGTAATAATCGTTGTCATATTAGAGTCAAAAATACTTGTAAATGCTCTGTCAAAACCGGAGTTGATAGCCGTAAACAATGTTCTGCCGGCTTTTAGTTCTTCTTTTGTTCTTTCAAAAATCAAGATATTCGCATCAACCGCCATACCAATTGAAAGAATAAATCCGGCAATACCTGCAAGAGTAAGGGTTACAGGAATTGCTTTAAACAAAGCAAACAATATCAAACCATATATAACCAAAGCTATGTCGGCAATAAGTCCCGGAGCTCTATAATAAGCTACCATGAACAACATTACAAAACCTAAGCCAAGAGCACCGGCAATCTTTGATTTTTGAATACTATCAGCACCAAGAGTAGGTCCTACAGTATTTTCTTCAATAATCTTAGCCGGAACAGGTAGTGCACCTGCGTTCAACAGGTCAACCATTTTTTTCGCATCTTCATAAGCAAATCCACTGTCCCCGCCGGAGATTTGAGCTCTTCCGCCATTAATAGGTTCTCTGATAACCGGTGCGGATTGAAGTTCTCCATTAAAGAAAATTGCCATTTGTTTACCAACAAGTCTCTTTGTCAAATCAGAAAACTTTTTAGTTCCCTTGTCATTGAATGCCAAATCAACGACCCACTGACCGTTTTGAGAATTTGTACTCAAATTGGCACTTTGCAAATCATTTCCGGAAAGACCTGTCGGAACCCATTGTTCCATACCATCTTTCATAACAGGTTCTCTAAAATCCAATTCAGCTGTTTCACCCAAGAAAGCTTTTGCTTGTTCCAAGTCTGAAACATCCGGAATTTCTATAACAAGTCTTCTGTCACCGGCTCTTTGAACAACGGTTTCAGAAACACCCAACTTATTAACCCTGTTTTCAATAGTAAACTGCAAACTTGACATCATATCCGGCGTAATCTGCGCAATAGTATTGGTAGTCTGAGCTTCCAGAACCAAACGAGAACCGCCAACCAAATCAAGTCCGAGTTTTGTAGGTTTAGCACAAATTGTCCATATTGAAGCTATGACAATAAGTACAATCGCCCAAAACATTATTAATTTGTTTTTCATCTATATACCCCTTATACTTACCCTTATATCTTATCAAAAAAACGAAAATAAGACTTACCCAACAGACTAAATTGAATCTAATGTGAAGATTAAATCTGCCTTTTCGGACTTGGTCAACTCGACAAGCGGACGTCTTACATAGTCTTCTATAATTTCCTTATATGCAAGCGCAGCCTTTACCGGAACCGGATTTGGAGCCATAAATAATTTCTTGAATATAGGATATAACTTTATATGCATGTTTCTTGCGGTCATTGCATCACCTGTTTTAAAGTTTCTTATCATAGACTTGATTTCTTTACCAAACAAGTGAGAAGCAACAGAGATTACACCGTGCGCACCAAGTGAAAGCATTGGTAATGTCAAACTGTCATCACCGCAATATATTGTAAAATCATTCGGACAAGACATTCTAAGTTCTGTCAACATATCCATATCAGCACAACTCTGTTTCAAAGCCACAATATTTTCATACTTTCTGGCAAGAGTTCTGACCGTATCAACAGACATGTTAACTCCTGTTCTTGAAGGAATATTATACATAATTACAGGAATTTCAACCGCCTCTGCAATCGCAGAAAAATGTTCTATCATTCCGCTTTGAGAAGGTTTGTTATAATAAGGAACAACTGAAAGAATTGCATCAGCGCCTTCTTTTTCAGCACGTTTTGACATTGTAACCGCTGTTTCAGTTGAATTTGAACCTGCGCCCATAATAACTTTTGCCTTATTTTGTACAGCTCTTTTTGCACTACACAAAATTTCAAACTCTTCATCATGTGTTAAAGTAGGTGATTCACCAGTTGTTCCGGTTACCAAAATAGCGTCTGAACCGGTATTTATTAGCTGATACGCAAGTGTTTCCACTTTTTCATAGTCAACTTCTCTTTTAGAATTAAAAGGCGTAACCATCGCCGTAATCACTTCACCTGCATCAAATCTCATATTTATACTCCTTTTTCAATATACCTATTTTACTTCAAACACAGATATTATTACATCTCTTGAAACTCGTGAACCTCAAATGTTCCGGAACTTTTTTGGAACAACCCCAACTGAGAAGTCCCATATCTGTGAGTTGTGTTATATCTATACCGCAAAACCGTATCCGGAAACATTGTAATCTTATTAACAATCTTAAGACTCACAAGCTGTTTTAATTGATTCATTTCTCTGTCAGAATTCTCACCAAAAACTTGCACACAAATCACATAATCAAGAGGAGCTGACGATTTTAAAAGTTTAAAAAACACATCCAAGCTATCGTCAATTCTGGCAAAATTTTCAAATGTGTATAAAAATCCATCTTCCCACTTAACCGGACTTACAGAAGTTTTATCTATAACAAACTTGTTCATAAATTTTAGCTGTTCATCAAGGTTGATGCTGGCTCCGCCCCATTTTTTCTTAACATCAGCAGAAACATATACTTGAAACCTTTTTAGACTCTTCTGTTCCGAAACAATCTGTTTTTCCAGAGATTTGTTCAGCAAATCTTCTTCTAACTTTTTGAAGGCCCGTCTTCCGTCTCCATAAACTTCTTCAAAAAAACTTAGAAAACGGATTCCAAAATGAGCGAGAAAATAAATACAGCACAAAATAAGCACTGCCATAAAGTACTTGTATTCAAACACAGCCGCAAAAAGCTTTACAGAACCATCCGCCAGCAAACTTCCCAAAGCAATAAAAACGTCCAACAGCGGTTTTATAAAGCCCAGCCATGCCCAAGTTTCACCCAAAAGATTCTGAATCCAATACAAAAGCAACATCAATACACAAGACAACGCCAGAATCTGTAAAAACTGCAAACAGCTTTTAAAGAATCCGAAAGTTTTGAGTATAAATTTGTGCATACACTACTCTCCAATGTAAATGTTATCAATGAGTCTGACACCGTCCACTCTGCACGCAATCAGCACAATAGTATCATTGTCAGCTTTTTCCTTTTCTTCAAGTGTATTTTTATCAAGAATTTCTAAGTATTCTAAATCATGTTTATCTGTCAAATACGCATAAGCAGTTTCTTTCAAAGCGCTTACATCCGTAACACCTTTTTTGTAACACGCTTTGATATTGTTCAAAATTTTACTTAATGCAAGAGCATCTTTCTTACCTTCTTCTGAAAGATACTTGTTTCTTGAACTTAATGCAAGCCCAGACTCTTCTCTGACAATTGGACACTGAGTAATTTCAACCGGAACATTCAAATCCTTAACCATTTTTCTGATAATGACAACTTGTTGCGCATCTTTTTGACCAAAAAATGCTTTATCCGGCTGCACAATATTAAACAGTTTCAATACAACAGTGCAAACACCGTCGAAATGCCCAACCCTTGTTTTTCCGCAAAGTTTATTTACATAGAAAAACGGCGGACAAACGTAAGTCAATGTGTCATTGGAAAGCCTTACGCCCTCTCCTCCGTACATTTCTGCAGGAGTCGGCGCAAAGACAATATCGACACCCTCTGCATCACACAACTTTTTATCAGCATCAAGTGTTCTCGGATATTTATCAAAGTCCTCGGAAGGTCCAAATTGAATTGGGTTAACAAACACAGAAACAACCACTCTGTCTGCATTCGCTCTTGCTTTTTTTATCAAGCTCAAATGACCTTCGTGCAAAGCTCCCATTGTAGGAACCAAAGCAACCGTCAAACCTTCTTTTTTCCATTCCTGAACTTTTGCTCTTAATTCTTTTATCGTATTAACCAACATTTAATTTCATCCTCTCTTCCATCTTTAATTCGAAAGACTCGTCACTGGAAGGAAAAAACCCTGATTTTACTTCGTCAGAATATTTTTTCACACCCTCCAACAAAACATCATGAATATTCACAAACTTTTTAACAAATTTTGGCGTAAAATCCGTAAATTTGCCGGTAATATCATCCGTAACAACAATTTGACCATCACAACCAACACCTGCACCAATCCCGATTGTAGGAACTTTTACATTCTCTGTGATATATCTTGCGCTCTCTGCCGGCATCAGCTCCAATACTATCGCAAAAACTCCAGCTTCTTCAAGTTTTTTTGCACATTCCAAAATCTTCTCGGTATTTTCAGCCGTCTTACCTTGAATCTTATGTCCGCCAATCGTATTCATAAGCTGCGGAGTGAAACCAAGGTGACCCAGCACAGGAATCCCGCTTTCTACACACCTTTTAACCAATGTCAAAATATGTTCGTTACATCCTTCCAACTTAACAGCATTTGCTCCAGCCTTAATCATTTTAGAAGCATTCTCAAGCCCTTGTGCAACGGAAAGATTATAACTCATAAACGGCATATCGCCCACAAAAAAAGAGTTTTTAGCCACTCTTGCCACAGCTTTGATAAATATTAACATCTCGTCAATAGTGATATTGTACGTGTTTTCGTACCCAAGAGCTACCATTGCCAAAGAATCGCCCACCAGTATCCCGTCTACATCAGCCTCTTCCAAAACTTGCGCCGTAGAATAATCATATGCCGTAAGCATGGCGATTTTTTCACCGTTATCTTTAAGTTTTTGGAATGTTATTACGTTTTTCATATTAATCCCGATTATCTTTTAATAGACTTTCTGTACCAATAATATAC
>CAKVMU010000004.1 GCA_934773085.1 uncultured Candidatus Melainabacteria bacterium | reverse complement strand
TCATTATACTTTCTTGTAAAGCATTTATTTGTCCTGCTCTCTCGTTATTACCCCACCTCCGAGCAAATGCCCGTCAGACAAATCATATAAAACGCAAGCTTGTCCGGATGTAATTGCGGAAACAGGTTCATAAAAGTCTATCATTGCACCATTTTCGGACTTTGTAATATGTGCTTTTACGGCATTCATATTGTATCGAATCTTTACATTCGCATCAAATTCACTATCTGATTGCGGATAACTCCAATGCATTTGAGTTATTGACAGCTCTTTTGAAAAAAGTTTATCTTTGTATCCAACCAAAACTATGTTTTTGTCTGGAATTATTCCGGTTACGTAAAGAGGCTCTGGGGCTGCAATTCCAATCCCTTTTCTTTGACCGATTGTATATTGCCAATAACCGTCATGATGTCCGAGAATTTTCCCTGTAGACATATCAATAAAATCTCCTTTGTGAGACGTCATGATTTCATTGAGATATTTTTTTGTTGTCATTGGAGGCTTTATAAAACATATATCTTGGCTTTCTTTCGCCGATTTTGGAGGTAAATCATATTTTTCGGCAAGTTTTCTTACTTCATCTTTCTTAAATTCTGAAAGTGGAAATAACGTTTTTGCCAGCTTTTCTTGATTAAGTAAAAACAAGAAATACAATTGGTCTTTTCCCGCATCAGCGGCAGGATAAAGCTTATAATATCCATCCGAATATTTTATATTTGCGTAATGTCCGGTTGCAATAAAATCTGCGCCAAGCTCTTTTGTGCAATAGTCAAAAAGAGAACCCCACTTGATGTATTTATTGCACATCATGCAAGGATTAGGTGTTTCTCCTGCTCTGTACGAGTTTTCAAAATACTCAATAACTCTTTTGTGGAATTCTTCTGTCGCATCGTAAGCATAATGCTCAATTCCGAGCTTATCTGCAACTTTTTTTGCATTTGCAACAACTATATCAGAATCCTTGTCGCAAGTCATTTTACCGGTGATTCCAACGACATCATAGCCTTGTTCAAGAAGTAATGCCGCTGTTACGGCACTGTCGACCCCTCCGGATAGCGCAACTGCAACTCTTTTTTTACTAGTCATCCAGTAAAACCTTTTCTCCGTATGCAGTTAAGCGGTATTCGCTTGCACCAACCAAGCCGGTTAAATCAGGCAAACATTCAATATAATCTCTATTGATAGCTTCCTGTAAAACGCTGTGATCTATGATTACGGCGATGTTTTGCATAAGTTTTGCATTTAATTGTTTTAGTGTGAATCTCGGTTTTTGTTCATACTGTGTGAAATAATACGCAGTTAACAATAAATAATCAATTTTTCGTTCAATCTTTCTGCTGCCGATATAGTTCAAAAATGCGTTATCCTTTTTGATAGACGGACTAGCTTTGAATGTTAACTCTGTTTTTGGATTGTTTAAAGAATTTTCTAAAATATTATCAAAAACACCCGTGTTAGGCGCTTTTTCTGTGATAGAAGAAATCGTTTCTTGTTGTTTTGGTGGAGCATAAAATATGTCCAAATTCTTTTCTTTAGAATCTTCTTTTTTTGAGTTTTCGTGAACTTGAGTTTCTGTATCAAGTTTAGGCATATCTTGAACAGGGTGCTTAGCAAGCTGGGTTTCAATATTTTTGCGTGTAATTTCTTCTTCAGCTTTAATTTGGCTGTCTACCAAATTTTTGCATTCAGCTGCTTTTCGTTTTTTTGCATAAGCTCCGGCATCTTTTACCCAAAGCTCAAACTGCTCAGCCAAAAGTTCCTTGTCATCACAAGAAAGCTCAAGTTTGTATTTTCCTTTTTTGATTGTGAATGAATAAGTTGCCATATGTTAAACCTATTAATCTTGTTGAAGAAGTTCTTCTCTCCATTTGTTAAGCTGTTCTTCCACGAATTCTAAATCATCGGATTTTAATTCGATTTCAATATCCCCTTTTTTCATTTTAAAAACGTATTCGTGCATACAACCTCCTTAAGTAAGCTAAGTCTACCATGAAAATACTAAAACATTCAAGTATTATAACATTTGTAAATTTAAATTAAATATAGTACAATCTAATAGCGCAAAAAATAAAATTTACGTGTTTTATGGGTAGTATTAGTTAACATTTTTATAAAGAGGTTTTTAAAAACAGATGAAAAAGACAGTTATTTGTACATTCCTGGTAGCAGCCGGAGCGCTTACTTTAATGAATTACAATATAAGTACTTCAGATTACAATTCGGAATTGGCTTTCCAAAAAAGTGCGGCTATTACTCTTGGTTACGATAAATCAATGAGTGACAAAACTATTAAAGCGGCTGTAATTGACAGTTATTTTAGAGAAATTTGCAAAAATGGTAAAATTGTAAGATGGAATCGTGAATCAATGCCTTTAAAGGTTTATATTCAAGACTCATCTGATTTGCCGGAATATTACAGAGAAGTTGTAATGAACGCATATCAAGGTTGGCAACGTGCAAGCGAAGGTCTTGTAAGTTTTCAATTTGTAGAAACTCCTCAAGAAGCTGATATGAAATGTTACTTTAAAAACAACGACAATAAAGATTCTATCGGAGTTCACGCATTTTCAGTAAACGGAAATACAATTACTGATTCAGTTATCGTATTCAATAAAGCGGATGCAAAAGGTCACAGCCTTGATTCAAAACAATTATATTCATCTGCGCTACAAGAAATTGGACATTCATTAGGCTTGACCGGCAAGAGCCCTAGTATTTATGACGTTATGTATCCGATTGGAACAAAATTTAATACAGAAATCACTCCAAGAGATTTAAAAACCTTGGCTTTGGTATATTCTGTAGTTCCGGATATTACAAATAAACCGGTAACAGCAACTGAAAAATCTCAGTTGTTTACTGTTGCAGAAATTTTATCAACACTGAATGTTCCGGTTAATGATGATACAGATTTGAACGAAGTAGCCGGTGGAGATGTTGAAACTCACTTGGCTTTGGCTGAACAATACAGAAAAAGAGCTGAATATACAAAAGCGGCTCAAGAGTATCAAACTGTTGCTCAAATGAAAAGCGACAGAAGAAGCAAATCAGAAGTTTACTATGAAGTTGCGGTTATGTACCTTGATGCAGAAGAATATGACAATGCAAAAAGTTGTGCAGAAATTGCATGGGCAACTGATGAAAATGATTTGACAATTACATTACCTGCTCTGATAAATTACTACACAAAACGTTCTAATACGGCAGTTGATCAATTGGAAGATATTTTAAGATATAATCCATATAATAAGCATGCCTTTAAACTCTTGTGTCAAATTTATAGAGACAAGCATCATGAAAATTTATTGAATTCAACAATTAGAAGATACGGCAAAACAGCTGGTGTTGTTGAATAATAGATATATTTAAAATCGCAAAAAGGGGAATGTTTTTCTTGAAAAAACATTCCCCTTTCGTCTAATGGTTTTATTTTAAAATTAGTGTATATTAGTCATGTAGCCTCCGAGTTCTTAAAAACGGAGATTCCCCTTGAAGTAGTTGAATCTCTTGGGATTCGGGTGGTAAAGGGGCAGTTAATCTGCCCTTTTAATAGTTGCCCCCATGTAGACGTCGTGTGATATATTATTTTTTATTGTAGTATATTGTATAGAAAAAAATCGTGACATACACGAGAATATAAATATGGAAAATTCAAGAAGATTAAAAAATATTGGTATTAATGTAAAAAGTGAAAGACTTAGAAAAGGCTTGTCACAAGAAGAATTAGCAGAAAAATGCGAAATCTCAAGAAACTCTGTGTCTTTGATTGAAACAGGTAAGATTAACCCTACAATCTTGAGAGTTATTGATATCGCAAAAGTTCTTAGCGTTGACGTTAACGAACTTATTAAAGATGCGTAACTGTTTCTTGTGCACCGTTTAGTCTTTCGGTCCTTGTTTGTTTGACAATAAGGACCGGTGTGCTTTTATTGCTTTTTTCTTTATGGGAAGGCGATGAAGTGTTGTAAAATAAAAACTCCGAACATTTGCTGTTGCGGAGTCTTTATTGTATCAAAACGTTTTACATTCTAAACTTTCATCTCTTTTTCAAATCCGAATAATGAACTTACAGATTCGTCATCATGGATTCTAGAAATAGCTTGTCCGAGAAGAGGAGCAACTGAAAGTTGTTTTACGTTCGGAGGAAGCTGGTCTTTAGTCCACGGAATGGTGTTTGTAACAATGCATTCTTCGATAGGAGCATCCTTTAATCTTTCTATAGCCGGCCCTGACAATACTGCGTGAGTAGCGCCTACATAAACTGCTTTTGCACCCTTGCTTTTTAAGAGTTTTGCAGCTTCTGTGATTGTACCAGCAGTATCAATCATATCGTCAAACATTAAACAAACTTTGCCCTCAACATCACCAATAATGTGAGCGGCAATAGCTTCGTTATGTTTATCTCTTCTTTTATCAATAATCGCAATAGGGCAATCCAATTTTTTTGCAAAGTGACGTGTTCTGTTTGCACCACCCATATCTGGGCTTACTGCAACCATCTCATCTGGGTTGATGTTTAGACCTTTAACATAATCTACAAGAATAGGTGTTGCGAAAATGTGGTCAACAAGGATGTTAAAGAATCCTTGGATTTGTCCTGTGTGTAAATCCATTGCAAGAACTCTGTCTGTTCCGGCAGTTGTCAGCAAGTCTGCAACCAATTTTGCGGTGATAGCTTCACGTCCGGAAGTTTTTCTGTCTTGTCTAGCATAACCATAATAAGGAATTACAGCTGTAATTGTTTTAGCGCTTGCTCTTTTGAAGGCATCAATCATTATCAGCAATTCCATAAGGTTTTCGTTTACAGGATTGCAAAGCGGTTGAACGATAAATACATCATCCCCACGAATACTTTCTTTTACTTGTACGTAGATTTCTCCATCTGCGAAATTTTTAATAACCATTGGTCCAACCGTAGTTCCGAGATAATCTGCAATTTCTTGAGCCAAAGCCGGATTTGAACGTCCTGCAAATAACTTTATGTCGTGAGTCGGATTTACAGCTCGTTCAAGCTGTGGATAAGTCATTTCAAGCACCATGGAGGTATCCTTTCTTTACTTAGCTATAATTTGTGATAAGTCTATTTTACACTAAATTAATATTTTGTAACAGCGTTTTTTACAAAATATTAAGCTTATTATTAATAAAAACCGTAAAGAAAAAATTTGTTACTTCTAACCGGCTCTTCGCATCAAATCGGAAAGTTTTACATCTTTACTTTTGATGGAAGGTTCTTCTTTCTTTATCAAAACAGGCTCTTTTAATTGTGAAAGACCTATTTTTTGCGGTTCTTTTTCGAATATAAAGAATTTTTGGATAAGATTTAGGAATGTGTTCATGTCGTCACCTTACGGATATTATACCGCAAATTTGTATAATCCTTTCATACATTAAAACTATTTTTGTACCCAATTGCAATATCCCTTGTGCTAAAATACCTTTGTAGGTTAAGGAATTTAATAAATTTGAACTCAGGTTTTTATAAAGATTTAGATACAAATTTTGAGCAGGCTTGTGAAATGTCAGAGAAGGAGTTTTCTCACAAGGAACTTGTCGAAATGCTTGAAAACGGGAATATCCCTCAAAAACAGATAGCGGCTTTGCGTTTGGATTATATTGAAAATCAGCAGGAAGCAAATCTTTTGTTGAATAATTTGACCGGTTGTGATGGAAAAATAAGAGAGGCGGTTGCTCTAAGAATTAATCGTTTCCTGTTTGAAGAACCGAGTTTGGCAAATTATTTTGAAACAGAATCCGCTGCTCAAATTTTTGCGGATGCGACAATCGATATAAATGCGAATATTTGCAGGCTTGTAGTTGAATCTGTGTCTGTATTAAAACAGAATGTTGTCTTTGCAAATGTTTACTTGGATAAAATTTTGAAATTTATTAATGAAACATTTTCGGAATTGGACAAGTTTATATTTCGTGATAAAAAGTATGTTATCAATAAACAGCTTTTTAAATTATATTGGTGTCTTGAGGCTTTAAAACTTTTTGTGAATGAGGTTGATAAAAATACGTTGACCAAAATTCTCACAAGAACTGCAGATGAAAGAGAATATACAATAAGAGAAAAGGCTGCTCAAATCATATCTGTTATGGGAAACGACGAATTTGCTCCATTGAGAGACAAACTTAAAAATGACGAAAACTATTACGTACGTAATGTTTTTAAATCATAAGAGAATCTTCAATTAAGTCCATGTGACCGTCTTGCAAAAATTTCGCAAAGTCTTTTGTATCTATTTGAGCTGCAACAATTGACATTAAATCTGACGGCAATTCTGTTATCATATTAACCAGCGAATCTTTATTAAGCATTATCATAGGTTTGACCATATCCGGTTTCATAAGAGTGTTCAGCATATTAACATATGTTTCATTGCTGAACAGTGTCAAATATTCCGGTTTTGTTTTTGTTAATTGATAAGTTAATTGTCTTTGTACATCCGGATCAATTGTAGACATAAATTTTCTGTATTTGTCAGTAGGTAAAGATTCGATATTTTTAATCAAGTCCATAGGATTAGTTTCTTCTGAAGGTTTTCCTGTAACTCCTTCGACAAATTTTTTCATAACATCAGGTGGCATTGATTTTAATTGTTCAATTACATCAAATCTTTCAAGGTTTTCGTTCATAAAGAATGCTGCCAAATCGTCTTCAGTAAACATCATAACGATTTGATCAAGTGGGAAAGCTTCTTTTACGACGTTAACAAGTTCTTCAATATCAACTTCCATCAACATTTCCAGAAGCTTATCCTGTGTAAAGAAATAAAGTCCCATAACTAAATCCTGTTGATCAAGGTACGGTAGAACTTTTTCTCTGGTTGTATCGTCCATGTTGTGTAATAATACAAACTTGTTTTCCACATCCGTAAGTTTAAACAGTTTAATTAATTTCTCCGGTGAATGATAATATTCTTTAGCAAATTTAACAGCCTTTGAGTTTCCTCTCTCAGCTTCTGCTTCTATGATTTCATCCACAGTAGATAGACCGTAGTCACGAATCATTCTGGAGGATGTGATATTCATCCTCTCTGCAAAAAGTTTCATATTTGCATCTATTATCAGTGACATAGTCTCTCCTCAAAAGGTTCTCTATATATAATAAGTATATAAATGCTCAATAATTGCCTTTTTTATGAAGATTTGTAACAGTTAAATTTTAGTGTGGTATAATTTAACTGTTATGAAAAGAATTATTTTAATTATTTTAGCATTATTTTTATTTTTAACAAATACATCTGTTCAAGCAGCGCAAAATGTTGTGAAAAAAGAAATTTCTGCGCAGGCATCAGACGGATTTAACTTGAAGGCGACATTCAGTTATCCGAAAGTGAAAGGTCAGAAAGAATTTCAAACAGTTGTTTTGCTACATTCCCTCGGGTATAACTCTCAATGGTGGGGAACTTTACCGGATGAATTATTAAATAAAGGTTATGCAGTTTTAGCGATAGACTTAAGAGGGCATGGCAAAAGTGTTTATACCGCTAAATTGGCAAAAGTTTCCTGGAAAAGTATGAAAAATGCCGCTTATATGAAATATCCTGATGACGTAATCAAGGTTATTGATACAGTGAAAAATGATAATCCTAAAAAAGTATTCTTTAATAACTGGGCGATTGTTGGTTCTGATATAGGTGCAAGTGCTGGTGTATTAGCAGCGGATAAGCTTTCTAAAAAGCCGAAAACGATTGTTATGATATCACCGGTTGTAAAAGCTAAAGGACTTTATATTCCTGTAAGTATCGCACAATTGGATAATGTAGACTTTTTGTCAATAACAGGCACTGAAGACACTTCTTCTAAGGAAGCAGAAGCTTATTTGAAAAAATTTGCGCAGGAAGAGTTTGCTGAGTTTACGTCTGAATCAAGAACGACCGGCATGTTGATGCTAAAAAATGACAAATCTCTTGCAAAAATGATTTCTGAGTGGATAAGTGAATATTTGAACTAGATATTTGCTCCGTCGTTTTTGAGCTTTTCAAGAGCTTTTTTTGCTCCGTCGTAGCTTTTGCAGAGCTTTATAACAAATTCTATAGCGGATTTGTCTTGTTTTATGGCTTCTTTAAGTTTGTAGATGTCAGATAGTTGCAGCTTGTTAAAATCAGCATCTCCAAATAAATATTGTTTTAAAAGATTCTGAGACTCAGTATCAAGACCGGCAATTCCGTGTTTAAAAGCATACCAATTATAAAAATGGTATATGAAGTAGTATTTGTTGATTTCACCTTTTGATAAAATAAACATTTCGTCTGTTTTAAATTGGCATTTCTTTTCTGTAAGCAATGATATATAAAGCGCTTTCCATCCCGTTTGCGGACCGATAAAGCCTTCATTCTCGCCTATTGAGTATAGTTGCTTAGGAGAATCAATATAGAAAATTTTAGTATTGTGTTTTTCAATATACTTCAGAACTTCTTTTGGGTCGTACTCAGCAGTTTTGAGTATTAAAGCCAGTTCTTCTTCCATTTTTAACTTCTCTGTTTCTGCAATTGAGTCGAAATCAACTAGAATGCCATCTCCGTACATTCTTTTTCGTTTGGAAGAATTCTTTGCACCCAATGTTTTTTCGAGTCTTTTTGATAAAACTTTTTCCTGAACGGACAGGATGAAATAAACAATATTTTTAAATAAGCTCATAGAGTTATTATTGCACTAAACCCGAAATATAACAAGTTATGCCAAAGCTTTTTCTTCAGCTTTTTCGCCGGCACGTCTGACTTGTTGTGTTGCAAAGAAATTAGAAAAAGTTTCATCTTTGATGTTGATAAGTGTTGTGTCAGATGTATGATGCAACAATTCATTCAATCCGGAGTTGCTGACTTTTCTCAATATTGCTTCTTGACGTTTTGCGGACAAATTTGAATATAATTTTGTTGTTTTATTGATTGTAGCTTGGCTAGTAATGAATCTAAGGTTGTTGAAAACATCTGTAATAACTTTAGATACACTGTTTTTTTTGAAATATTCTTTGACTGCGCTTGGACCTTCTTTGACAGCTTCTTTTATGGATTTGTCACTTTTTGTTTGTTTTTCTTGAACAAAAATTTGTTTTGATTCAACAGCCTTTTGAGTTTTCTTTTGAGCTGTTTGATTAGAAGAAGTTAGTGTTGTTTGTACAGCGCTGTCTCTGCTTACAATATTAACTTTTGTTGGAACTTTTGCTTCAGTTTCAGTTTTGTTATCCACAGAAATTTGTTCTTTTTTTGTAGTTTTAATATCTGGTTTAGAAGATGTGTGAACTTCTTTTTGAGCTTGATTTTCGAGATGTTTTTCTCTCATTTCTTCAACTGCATTTGAGAGTTCCTTTCTTGTTTCAGCAGGCAACTCGTCTTTATGGGTTTCAGCGTAAGTTTCAACTTGGTTTAAAACTTCTTTTGTAATTCCGGCATCTTCAGTTCCTTCTAAAATTTGAGTTCGGATTTCAGCTTTTGTCTCGTTTTCCAAACCGGAGTTTTGGCAAGTACCTGTAATAGCACCGGAATATCTTGCTTCGTATGCGTTTTCCGCTTTTAAGAGTAAATCTTTTTCCCATGGATTTAATGTTTCACCACGGTCACGTCTTGCTTTCAATTCTTTGATTTTGTCACCGTATTTTTCGAAAAATTCTTTTGAATTTTTATTAAGAACATCAAGAGCTTCTTCGATATCTTCTTTTGTCATGTATTTGAAAGCGCAATTTGCAATTTCTGCAGCATCATCTTTGCTTGGTGCATTACCCAATGCATCACGCTTAGTTACAATGTTTTCGGTGTTATCATTTATACCTTTTGCTGTTTTTGCTCTGACTGACTCATCTCCACAGCTGCTTGCAAGTGCAACTTTAGATGCAAGTACTCTGTCGTCAGCTTTTAATTCTTCAATAACAGAAGTTAACAACTCTTTGTCATTACCGTCTTTAAGGATGTTTAATAAATAACCGAATTGTTTAAGTGCATTTTCATATTTTTCAGCAATTTTTTCGTCGCTAAGACCGCTCAACTTACCAAGAATTTCATTTCTAAAGTAGTCTTTTAATGCTTGTTTTGCAGCTTCTTTATCTGTTTGATTGTTTTTATCCAAATAACCTTTAGAGGTAAGTTCGTCAGTTAGGTTTGTTTTGGTGAGGCAATTTTTTACTTGTTGCATAAACCAGTTGCCGCCTGTTTTTTCACGAACAAATTTTTCATTGGCACATTGAGCAATTTCTTTGATGTCGTCTAAGTCTCTGTCGTTCCAAAATGCTTTGAAATCAAGCTTTAAAGCAAATTTCAAACAGTTTAGGACAAACTTCAAATCTTCCTCTGTCATATTTACAAGGTCTTCTGAAGTGCAACCAGCAATACATTCAAGCAAATTTGCCTTTTTAGCATCTTCAATGTCAATTCTGTATTCTACACAAAGTTCTTCAATTTGTTTGTAAATCTTATTTCGGTCTTGTTTAGAGGTCAATTTGTTGTTATTTTGTGTTTCTGAGCAATTGAAAATAGAGGCAGATTGCTTATCAGCATTTTGACAAGCTTTAGTTGCCTGCGTAGCAGATACATTTTTTACATTTGTAATTTGTATACTATTGCTCATCTCTCTGTCCTCTTATATATAAAGTATATATTCGAGGAAAAATTGACTTTTTTATTAAGAAATATTAAGCAATAAATGTTTTTCTATAAATTATCAGCTATGCAATTTTTTCTTCTGCTTTTTCTGCTTTTTCGTTGATAATTTGTGTTGCATAAAAGTTTGAGAATGTTTCACCTTCAAGCTTGCAAAGAGTTGCATCAGGTGTGTATTTTAGAAGTTCGTTTAAACCTGATGTTGCAACTTGTTTGAGGATGTTGGTTTGTTTGTCAGCATTTAATCTTGTGTAAAGTCTTGCTGTTTTGTTAATAAGTCCTTGACCGGTGATTTTATTCAAATTGCTGAAAAATTCAGTAATAGTTTTAACAGCGCCATGTTTTTCAATGAATTCGTTGAAAGCTTTAACACCTGACTTAGCACAAGAAACGATATCTGATTTTCCTGATGTTTTTTGAGTAGCTTTTGTGTCAGAAACTTCTTTAGTGTTAAGTACTTGAGAAGTTACTGTTTCTAATTTTTTGCTATTAACAGGAGCTTTTACTTCAAACCCGATAGCAGGGGTATTTTTTTGAACAGCAGTTTTAGAAGATGTTGTTGTTTGTTGTGGAGCAACTAATTCGCTAACGGTTCCTTTTTTTGTGTCATTGACAACTGTGGTGTAGTTTCCGTCAGTTGAATTATCCATAATTTTGTCAAATTCTTCTTTTGTCATAACCATTGAATCAGCGTGTTTTTCGCTGTAAGAAGCAATTTGTTCAAGTACATCTCTGTAATTTGGATTGACATATGCATCATTGTGTAATGTTTTTAAGAATTCATTTTTGAACTCATCTGAGATAACCAAGTTGTTTGCTGTACCAATAAATTCACCGGTTGCAGCAGGTGTGTAGAACTTCTTAACTTTGTTTTGAATTGCCTTTTCTTCTTCGGTGAGTTCTTCGCCATTTTTAATTTTTTCAGCAACTTTAACTAAAACTTCTTTATTTTCTTCAAAGAACTTAGTAGCTTTTTCGTTTAAATCGTTGTGCAAAGCAACTCTGCCTTTTTCTGTTTGGTTAGCAGCAACAGTTACAACGATATCTGTGGTTTGGTCAGGAGAAATGCTTTCGCCTGTAATATCAACTTCGGTCGCTCTTTCTAAGTCATCAGCACTGAAAGTATCAAAGAATGCGTTTTTGCCTTCTTGAGTTTTGAAACTTTCAACGAGTGCGTGTAAAGCTGAGTTTTTGTTCTTGCTCAAAACAGATGCGAAGGCTATTTTGAAAGGTCCTTTGTCTTCGTCAGCGGTGTTGATGAGTAATTTTCCGAAATCTTGTAATTGCAATTTAGCGGCTTCTTCCGGAGACATGCCGTCATCTATAAGTTGTTGGAAGTATTTATTGAAATAATCATCAAGTTTTTCTATTTGTTCTTCTCTTGAAAGCTTGCACAAATCAAAATTCTTCTTTCCTAAGAATCTGCCTAGACGTTCGTTGATGTCGTCACTGTTTGACGCATTACGTTTTTCAAAGCCTTTAATGCTCCAACCGGTAAGAGTTGCGATATGGTAATCGTTGGCTTGTTTGATAACGGCTTCTAAATCGATTTCTTTGCCGTTTTTAGCAATTTTTTCAAGAGCTGCTTTTAGGCATTCGATTTGTTTTTGAATTTCGCTGTTGGAATATTTTACTAATCTTTCAATTTCAACGCCGGCAATTCTTTCCATTAATTTCGCTTTTTTTGCTTCAGCAATGCTGATACCGTATTGTGAACATAAACCGGCAATTGCATTGTAAAGTTCATCTGCTGAACGTTTTTGAGTGTTAACATTTGAGGTGTTAGAAGTATTTGCAGTATCAACATTCCCTTGTGTATCTGCTGTTGAATTAAAAATTGTATTAGTGGTATTTGATGCTGAAACTTGAGCTGTTGAATCCTTCACAGCTTGAACGTTGTTTTGATTTTTTTCTATTGAAATTGAATCTAACATCTTATACCTCATTTATATAAAGTTTATATAAAAATCGTGATTTCAAGTGGGGATAAAATGTTTACAATTCTTAATATTCTATTTGGCTACTACAAGATATTTGGTTTGTAAACATTTGTAACAATATCACTCAAAACATTAAAGATTTTCAAAAAAATGCCGTTAACAAAAATGTAAGGTTAATAAGGAGTATTGATATGTATACGATGTGGCCCGGTTGTTATAGTTTTAGAGATGAACTCAAACTGTTTGCTATGTGGTTTAAGGAACAATCAGAATCCTTAATATTGAAGATTTATGAAATAGACAGGCTATTGAATACATAGTGGTCTATACAAAAAGTTAACTCTCGAAAATACGTACACAAAGCACTTCTTACAAAGTGCTTTTTTTTTGTCTCTTTTTTTGCTAAAATGTATCTGAACTCGGGGAGAAGTATTTATTCCCAAATACTGCGGGTTAATTGATGAAGAGAATATTTTTTCTAATAACTTTGTTTATATTTTTTGTACAGGCTTTTATACCTCCTGTCTTGGCGGATTTGGAGCCTGTTAAGGTGATGTCTTTAAATTATGACGATTCATCTTCTCTTGTGTATATCACAACAAGGGATTCTGCTGTATCTCAAAGAGAGAAAACTCCTTTGAAGTATGTGAGATTGTCTAACCCTAATCGTATATATTTTGACATCAACGATGCTGTTCTGATTGGAGATAAACAACAACTTGTATTTGAAAAAAGTACAATTAAGGAAATCCGATTGGCGCAGTTTGGTACGAACCCAAATGTTGTTCGTGCGGTCATAACATTTGAAGAAGATTTTGATACTTCAAAAGTAAAGTTGTTGACAATTGACGGGAATATAATTGTAAAAGCTGCGAACCTTGGATTAAGAAACGATTATTTTAATATTATTTATAATGACAATCCGCACAACCAAGCATACTCCAGCATAGTAGCGAATTCGCAATCTGTAAGGAAGGTTGCCATTCCGGTGAATACAACCGTAAAACCTTCCTCAAGCGTTATGGATGATATACAAAGAGCTTTTGGTAATTCGACATTGGCAAATACGGACGGAAAGACTTATGATTCTGTTGTTTCAGTAGATTTGTCTTCCGGATTAAAGCTCCGTACAAAGTATTATATAAGCAAATATATTCCGAAGAACGGCGGATTATTAGTAAGTGG
Source organism: uncultured Candidatus Melainabacteria bacterium (assembly GCA_934773085.1). Taxonomy (GTDB): domain Bacteria; phylum Cyanobacteriota; class Vampirovibrionia; order Gastranaerophilales; family Gastranaerophilaceae; genus CAG-196. The sequence goes on along the minus strand of CAKVMU010000004.1, from coordinate 9,414 downwards.
ATTAGGACAAATTACTGCGGGTAAGATGTTTTATTTGTCTTCTCCGAAGCGTGCCGTTATTGATTTGCCCAACGCTTTCTTAGCGAAAAATATGAGAAACAAGGAAATAAGCCTATGTCCGGACGGAAGCTGTAAGGATACTGCAAAAATAGGTCAGTTTGAATATAATACAGCAAGAATTGTTATAACATCTGACAGGGCTGAAAAATATATTCCGATTTATGCACAGGATTCTCAGTCTTTGTTCTTGATTGATACGGATAAACTTAAGCACACTTCTCTTGTGACAAATGTTTCCAATCTTAATAAAGCATATGTACGTAAGATTGACACAAGGACTAATGAGTTAATTTTGTCATTCACTTCCCCTGTTGTTCATTCAATATTGAGGACGGACAATTCATTGAGCTTTTATTTGTTCAATGTCAAGGGTTACAATGAACAAGATTTGATAAAAACATTGAATAATACTTATTACAAACCATTCACATTGTCATTGTTGCCACAAATTGGTGTAAAAGCATCTATGAATATTAGCAAGGATGACATTGTAAAAGTTGAGCAAAGTGTGGATGCTAAGGCTCTGAAAATCACAATTACAAAGCCGCAGCAAAAAGAAGAGATTGTTGCAAAGGTTGATAAACCTGTAAAAAAATCAAATGCAAAAAACAAAGTCGTATTAGATGCAGGACACGGCGGTTCTGATTACGGAGCAATTCGAGAAGGTATAAATGAAAAAGATATTACTCTTGATGTAACACAGCGTGTGGAAGCAATTTTAAAATCAAAAGGGTATAAAACTGCATTAACCAGAAAAAATGACACCTTTGTTTCTTTGGAAGACAGGGTTAATATTTCAGAACGTGAAGAACCGGAAATATTTGTTAGTATTCACGTCAACTCTGCTGTTTCGACAGAACCTTACGGTATAGAAACTCATTATTATCATGATTACAGTAAAGAGTTGGCAAATGTTGTACACAAGCATTTGGCTAAGGATATTGACTCAAAAGATCGTGGTTTGTTTAAATCTAAGTTTTATGTTATAAATCATACTACAGTCCCTGCAATTCTTTGCGAGATAGGTTTTATCTCAAACGAGGCAGAGAGAAACGCATTGGTAACAGATGCAAGAAAGCAGAAGACTGCAAAAGCAATTGCAGATGGCATAATCGAGTATTTGCAATCTGTTAACGGAAAGAAGAAGTAAAAAGTATGGTAAATTCTCCGATAGGTTTTTTTGATTCAGGTGTAGGCGGCTTGTCTGTTTATGCCCGTTTTAAAAAGATATTACCGAATGAAAACACAATTTATTACGGTGATTTAAAGAATTTACCGTATGGCAATAAATCGCAAGAAGAACTGGTCGGATTTGCCGGTAATATTTTGGACTTTTTCAAATCTAAGAATGTTAAGGCAGTTGTAATTGCGTGTAATACGTCTTCTGCATTAGCGTATGAGAGCGTTAAGGATAACTATGATTTCAAAATATATCCGATAATTCAATCGTGTGCAAAAGTTATTGCGGCACTAAATATTGACAAAGTCGGAGTTTTTGCAACAGAAGGTACTGTTAAATCTGGCGCTTATGCACGAGAATTAACTAAATATAATCCGCACATTTTGGTAAAAGAAATAGCCTGCCCTAAATGGGTATCAATAGTTGAGAGCGGAAATTTGCAAAATGGTACAGATGTTGGTTTGAATGGAATATTGGATATTCAACAACATTTAAAAGAGATGATGGAATTTAATCCTGATAAAATAATTCTGGGATGTACGCACTATCCGTATCTGCTGGATGTTTTATCAAAATATGCGGATAGAAATTTGTTTATTGATCCGGCGATGATTTTTGCGGATTACATAAAAAATGATTTAAAAAAATTAAATCTTTTATCTGGCGGGGATGGAATTGAAGAATTTTATGTAAGTGCAAATCCGAGAGAGTTTTACAGAAATGCTCAAATGTTTTATCATCTTAATCAGCTTCCGCTTCTTGCAGAAGAGGTTATTGCTTAAGTTGGCAAAACAGGTCATATGAGTCCGGGAATTTGAGTGCAGTTGATTTTGGAATACATTCAACTCCATAATTCTCGGCAATTGTTCGGATATTGTATGTTGCAGAAATTATGACGATTTTCGTGTGTAAGTAATTTTTGAAACCTTTTATCTGTTTTATGAACCATTCTCCTGCATATTCAGGTTCAAAATCAGATTCCATTTGCATATCCGTGACGATAATATCAAACGGAGCATTGTTGTTTTCCATAAGTTTATCGTAACCGCTTCGGGCAGAATCTGCAGTTTGAATTTCGCAGTTTTCAAATAAGTCTTCTAATTGGTTTTTGTGATAATCTCGCCAACCTTTTACATCATCTACAATTAAAATTTTCATTTTCTTAAAACTTCCGCACCGTCAAGATATACGAATTCCGGCTCAAAGTCTTCGCCGCAATTTATTACAATAAGAACTCTAAGACACTGCTTTAGAGAATTCGGGACTTCCAGTTCATTAAAGCACATCATTGGTACATCTTTCCATTTAAGGTTTATTCGTGCGTACTTAGCCGGAAAATCTGCATTCAAGTCAGAGGTCAGGGTGAAGATAGCGTGTGAAATAATATTCGGTTCAATTTTGTTTTTTTGAATAATTGTTTGCAAAAGCTTTATTGTAGCAGCGCCGATAGCTTCCGGAGTATTTTCATCAACAATAATTGCACCTCTTATACCTTTTGAAATCATAAACTTTCTCCTTCATACAAATAAAACAATCCGGCAAGAGTTTGTCCGGTTAGGATGTAACCCTTGTTTTCCATTTCTCTCAACCATTTGTGTACAGAGTTCTTTTTAACCCAAATTCTGTCGACAATAACTCCGCCGTCTGAAACCGGTTCTTTGACAGGAATTTTGGAATCAAGATATGCAATCGCAAGGGTTATTGTTTCTGACACACACCCTGGAGAACTTGCTATTTTTCTGGATTTAATCTCAATTTTTTTAGCGATTAAGCCCGCTTCTTCAAGCAACTCTGCTTTTATGGCATCTTCAGTGGTTTCACCTTCTCTGACGTCCCCAACCAGACCGGCCGGTAATGCGATTGAATATTTTCCCTTGCCTTCGGCTTGCAGTGGCGGACGTTCTTCTGTAAGGAATAGAAGTTCGTCATTTGCAACAGGAAGAATAACCACTACATCCGTAGCGTTCGGTCTGTGTGCGTAAACCCAAGGCTTGCCACTTTTTGAAGGTGTGCTTTTTAGTTGTAAAAATTTTGTGTCGTATAAAATCTCGCTCATATGTTTATACCGGAATTTTTATACAAAATTCTGTGTATTCTCCTTCCTCACTTTCAACATTCAAATCTCCATTGTGAGCTTTAAGTATTTGTAAAGCCAAATATAGCCCTAAGCCAGTTCCTATTTTGCGGAATTTCTTTGCAGCAGAATAGTATTTGTTGAATATTTTGCTGATATCTTCCTGTGAAATTCCGGCGCCGTGGTCTTTTACTTTTATAGTAACAAACCCCGGAATCTCTCCGATAGTTATGTTTATTGGAGATTCGGGCTCTCCGTATGAAATTGCGTTTTGTATGAGATTTTTTATAACTCTTTTGATTTGGAATCGGTCAGCAAAAACACGGATGTCACGTTCTAGAATGAAGTTAATTTTGTTTCCTGTTTTCACTGCAATAGGAGTCATTTCTTCAATGATTTCTTCAATAAAGGACTTGAGCATTATGTTTTCTTTGTATAAAGTTATTTTGCCCCCTTTTATTTTGTATGTTTCAAGTACAACTTGAACTAAATCAAGAAGTTCTTTGTTTGAAGTTTGCATATTTTTAAGAGCAAGTCTTTGTTTTTCGCTAATTTTTCCGAAGTTTTCGTTTAAAAACAGTTCTAGCATATTTGTTTCTGCGATAATCGGAACTTTAAGATCGTGAGTCAGTGTTGCGACAAAGTCTTCTTTTACAGTTTCCAACTCAATTTGGTTTGTTACATCTTTTACAATTACAATATAGCGCTGTTTTTTGTCATCTAATTTAAGTTCAACTGAGCTTGCAGTAAAGTTTGATACTTTATTCCCGATAATCGATATTTCGTCATCTTTTAGAGCTTGAACCGGCTTTGCGTGAGGAATTTTCATAAGGTCATATATGCATTTCCCTACAAGTTTGTTCCCGTCTATATTCACCCATTCTGCGAACTTGGAAGTTGCACGCAAAATTACCCCGTTTGAATCTGTAACAATTAATCCGTCAGAAAGTGAGTTTATAGCAGCTTCAAGAAATTTGTTTTGTCTGGTTAAATCGTGTTGATATTCCACTATCATTGATTCTCTGTCGTGCAAGCTTTCTATCATTCGGTTTAAGCTATCTGTTAAGTTTTTTATGTCGGGGATATCCATTTTATCGATTTTTTTCGAAAGGTTTCCGTATCTGATTGAGTTAACCGTTTTTGTAACTTCATCTAAATAATTGTTAAGCTTATTCCACTTCTTTTTTGAGTGTCTTATAAATATCAAAAGAGAGGTCAAAACAATAAGTATAAATAGGTTTAAGGCAGTAAAAAGAATTACGTAAAATTCATTGCAGGTTAGGTCTAAAATATCAGAAAGCATGGCATGTAGTCCTATTTTAAAATTTCATGTTATAATTATACCAGAAATCAGGGTTGTGAGAAATATGAATAAGATTTTAGCATATTTTATGGGAGTTATTAGCTGGCTAAACGTGTCAGTGTGTTTAGCTGCGGATAAATTTGACGTACTTCCTGATTTACCGGAGCCGTTAGCATATGGAGTTCAACCTGCATCTGCATCGACTGTTACAGGTGGGGGAACCTCAATTTTAGGTGGTTCTCAATCAGTAGGTGGTGAGCCGAGTATCATATCAGTTGTATTATCTCTGATTTTTGTAGTTTTGCTTATTTATGTAACAGGGATTCTTTATGCGAAACTTAATAAAGTTGGTTTCAATACTCTGAAACGTCAGCAAGGTGAGATGGCAAAATCTCATGTTGCAGTTATATCAACTACTCAGTTAGGTAATAACAAGACTCTTCATGTGGTTGAATTGGATGGAAAAAGAATGCTAATCGGAGCTTCGCAAGGAGCAATACAGTTAATTAAGGATTTGGGCTCTTGTGTGGATGGTGAGTATGAAGAAGAATATTCAAAAATTGAGATTCCAAATATAAAAATTCCTAAAATTGAGATTCCTAAAATAGAAATTCCAACTATTGGTTTTTCAAAGATGGTAACAAAAGCTCATAAAAAAGCTGAATCTGAAGAAGAGAATGTTGTAACTCAAGAAGAAGAGATTACAGAAGTTGTGAAGGATGAAAATCCGGAAGATGTAATAGATTCATTGTTCGCTCAACAAAATACTGCTCCGCAGGAAGAACCGGAAGATAGTGTTTCAGCCGAACATACTGTTGATCCGGATGACTTCGCTTTGTACAAAAAGTATTTGTAGAGTGTGGGAGAGTTAATGACAAAGTGTGTAAAAATTGCTGACAAGCTTGTCGGGGATGGATATCCTTGTTTTATTATTGCTGAGATTGGTATAAATCATAACGGTTCCGTTAATAATGCAAAGAAAATGATTGACATTGCAATTACAACGGGTTGTGATGCAGTTAAGTTTCAAAAAAGAACAGTTGATGTAGTGTATACAAAAGAGGAACTGGCAAAAGAACGTAAGAGTGTATTCGGAAATACAAACGGTGATTTAAAAAGAGGCTTGGAGTTCGGTTATGACGAATACAAAGAGATAGATGAATACTGCAAAGAAAAAGGCATTCTTTGGTTTGCTTCCTGTTGGGACGAAGCTTCTGTTGATTTTATGGAACAGTTTGACGTTCCGTGTTACAAAATCGCATCCGCATCTTTGACGGATGATAATTTGTTGAAATACACGAGGGCAAAAGGTAAACCAATCTTGCTTTCAACCGGCATGAGTACTATGGAAGAAATTCGTCACGCAGTTTCTATTCTTGGTGAAAACAATTTAATAATCTATCATTGCACCTCAACATATCCATCTGATGCAGATGAAACGAATTTGCGTGTTATAGAGACTTTCAAAAAAGAATTCAATTGTCCGATTGGATATTCCGGTCACGAAAGAGGCGTTACTCCGTCTATATTAGCAGTGGCATTGGGAGCTAATTCTGTTGAAAGACATATTACTTTGGACAGAACTAACTGGGGCTCTGATCAGGCTGCAAGTCTTGAAATGGCAGGACTTTATCATATGGTAAGGGATATAAGACAAACTCCGATTCTGTTAGGTGATGGCAAAAAAAATGTATATCCAAGGGAATTACCTATTATTGATAAGTTGAGAAGGGTGAAATAATGCTTAAGTTCCCCAAGAGTATTAAGATGGTTATAACAGATTTTGACGGGATTGTTACGGATAACTGCGTTTACATTGCAGCAAATGGTGATATGTCCCGCAAGTTAAATTTCAAAGACGTTATGGCATTTTCACTTTTGCGCAAAAATGGTTATAAAATTGGAATAATATCAGGAGAGGCAAATTCTGCGATAGAAATTATTGCTAAAAAATTTCAAATTGAAGAAGTGCATCAAGGGATTAGACAAAAGCTTGAAGTTTTGAATTCTATAGTAGAAAAATACAATTTGAGAGAAGATGAATTCGTTTATATCGGGGATGATGTCAATGATTACGACTCTTTGTGCAGAGTGAAATATGCAGTAACTGTGCCGACTGCAGTGAAAAAAGTTAAAGAGATTAAGGGTATACAAATTACTGCAACTCAAAGCGGAGAAGGTGCTTTTAGAGAAATTGTTGATGCAATAATCGGTTAAGCTCTTGAGAAAACTTCTACATCTATATTGTCGAATGTTTTGTCAAAGAAGAATGCTGCGCTTGCAACCATAGATGCATTATCTGTACAATATTTCATCTGAGGAGCGTAAACATCGTATCCTTTGTCTTTTAGAGCAAAAATTTTCCTTCTGATTTCTGAATTTGCAGCTACACCACCGGCTAAAACGATTTGTTTATAGCCTCTGACCTCTGCAGCGTGAAGAACTTTTTTTACAAGAGTTTCTGAAACACATTCTTGAAAACTTGCGCAGATGTCTTTAACCGGAAGTTCTTTTCCGTCAAAGCTTTTCACGAGTCTTAGAGTGGCTGTTTTTAAACCACTAAAGCTAAAATCATATTCTCCGACTCTTGCTTCCGGAAGCTTAAATGCGTGTGGGTTCCCTTCTTGAGCCATTTTGTCCAGTTTTGGACCTCCAGGATACGGTAGCCCGATAAGTCTTGCAACTTTATCATAAGCTTCTCCGACTGCATCATCAATTGTTTCTCCGATTATTTCCTGTTCGGAATAAGATTTAACGTCAATAATTTGTGTATGACCGCCACTTACCAAAAGTGCTATGAATGGAGGTTCTAACTCTGTATCAATAAAGTTTGCAGCGATATGCGCATTCAAGTGGTTTATGCCAATAAAAGGTTTATCGTATGCTAAGGCTAAAGATTTTGCGGCGTTAAGTCCTACCAATAGACAGCCGACTAGTCCTGGGCCTACAGTTCCGGCAAACGCTGTAATTTCTTCCGGTTTAATGTTGGCTTGTTTGAAAGCTTCTTCGACAGCTACGTTTACGGCTTCCAAATGTTCTCTTGCAGCAATTTCCGGAATAACACCACCGTATGCTTCGTGAATCTTGATTTGTGATGCAACAATGTTTGAAAGAACTTCACGTCCGCCTTTGACAATGGCGCAGGCTGTTTCGTCGCAACTTGACTCAATTGCCATAATAATGGAGTCTTTATTGATTGTAACAGGTTTGTTACTGAATAATGTATTTTTAATCTTGTTCATAGTAGCATTATAGTACGACAACATACGAGTGGCAACAGGGTCGGGGTAAATATTGGAATTTGCAATGTAACCCGCAGCAAGAGCCAGATTCAAGGGTTGTGTATAATCGGTAGTTTGTTAAAATGGGTGACTCGGAATAATGATGATAAATTTTTTGTTTTCGAATGTCTTGCCCGCCAAAAGGTTATAAAATATGAAATTTTTAGATAAAGCAAAGATAAGAATTGTATCAGGTCACGGAGGCAACGGAATGGTTGCATGGAGACGTGAAAAATATGTGGATAAAGGTGGCCCAGCAGGTGGTGACGGCGGTCATGGCGGCGATATTTATTTTATCGCTGATGAGAATATGTCTACGCTTTTGGATTTCAAAATCAAATCTGTATATAAAGCTCAAGCCGGTGAAAATGGCGGAATAAAAGGTATGCACGGAGCTTGTGCTAAGGATATGTATATAAGAGTTCCACTGGGGACTTTGGTAAGAGATTCCAAGACTGGCAAAATTATTGCGGATATAACAGAACCTGAACAAAAAGTTTTGGTAGCAAAAGGCGGAAGAGGTGGAAGAGGTAATGCCCGCTTTGCAACTGCTCAAAAGAGGGCTCCGCAATTCTGTGAACCTGGGGAGCCTGGAATTGAAAGAGTTCTTGAGTTGGAATTGAAACTGATTGCAGATATTGGATTGTTGGGAATGCCAAATGCAGGTAAATCAACATTTATAAGTTCTGTAAGTTCTGCTAAACCGAAAATTGCAGATTATCCGTTTACGACTCTTGTGCCAAACTTGGGTGTTGTAAAGAAGCCTGATGGCGGAGCATACGTGATTGCGGATATTCCCGGGCTTATTGAGGGGGCATCTGCCGGTGCAGGATTGGGACACGAATTTTTACGACACGTAGAAAGATGCAGATTCCTTATTCATATCGTGGATTTGACTTCCGAAGATCCTGTAAAAAATTACGAAATTATTAATGAAGAGTTGAGAAAGCATTCGACAGGGTTGGCAAATTTGTATCAAATTCTTGTGTTGAATAAGATTGATTCAATTTTGGAAGAACAGCTTGCGGAATATAAAGAGAAATTCAGTAAGTACTCAAAAGACATATTTGCGATATCTGCGGTTACAAAAGAAGGTTTGGATGAACTGTTGTATTTCGTGGCTCAAAAAGTTGATGAAATTCCGAAGCCTGTTTCTGATATTGATATAGAAGAAGATTTAGCTGCGTATGATAATGATGACAGTGATTTTGAAGTTATAAAAGTTGCAAAAGATGCGTATGTTATTTCCGGCGGAAAGATTAACAGATTGGCAAAAGTTACGGATGCACGAAATACGGAACAAGTTGTAAGACTCCAAAATATCATGAAGAGTATGGGTGTTTTTGACATTTTACATAAACATGGACTTAAGAACGGTGACACTGTCATTCTTGGGCATTTGGAACTCGGGTATTATGATGATGAAATCTGGGGTGAAGGTTCCAAAGTCTGATGAAAGATGCAATAGCTCAAGCATTGTCCTGTGTTGAAGATGTCCCTGTCGGTTGTGTTATTA
>CAKVMU010000003.1 GCA_934773085.1 uncultured Candidatus Melainabacteria bacterium | reverse complement strand
CACTCAGAGATTTTCTCGGGTATTTTCTTGCGTATATTTCCAATTGTTCAAATGTTTCCAATTTGGAACCTTGGAGTGACTCTTTGAATTTAGCCATATGTTTCATTACAACGGCAGAACTTTTGAGTTTAGAGCGTGAGCGTGAAAATATATCGTTAAATAGATGTGAAATATTACGTCCGACTTCGTTTTCCATCATTCCTTCAGCTTGTGGAAATCCTTTAACCGTTTCTGTAACTGCGGTTCTAAGTTGTGTGTATTTATCCGGATGTTTTTCTGTTATAACATCCAAACTTGATTTTGGCTCTTCCGCTGCCCAACGCTTTAGAAGTTCCATGACTTTTGCGTTTTTACTCCAAGCATCTAAAAAGCCCTTATCCAACATCATTTGTAGAGGTTTTGCAACTTGTTGAAACAATTTTGCAAATGCTGACGGAAGAATTACTTTTTGTCCGCAGCAAGCGCATGGAATATTCGGAATATTTCTTATGGCTTTATATTCTTGTCTGCCTTGAAAAGCAGGCGTTTTTATCGGTGATATAGTTAAATTCATTTAGTCTAAAATCCTTTCTTATACAAGAATAATAAACCATATAAAAAAAATTTTTGCTACAAAATTTGATTCCAAAAGAGATATTGTGTACTATAATAGAAAAGCGCTTTTTTAGTCAGAGGAGTGTTACAATGAAAAGATTTATAAAAACAGGATTAACAGTCTTGGTTGCAATATACATATCTTGCGGTGCAGTTATAGCGGCAACCCCGTCTGAGCTTTATGATGATGTATGGAAAATCGTTAATAAGAAATATTACGACCCAACAAACAATTCTCAGGATTGGGCAAAATGGAGATACCGATATGACCATAAGCTCAAAACAAATGAAGATGCTTATGTTGCGATAGATACTATGCTTTCCAGTCTGAATGATCCATACACAAGATTTTTGCAGCCGAAAGAATTTTCAGAGGAAACACAATCTATCAAAGGTTCTTTGAAAGGAATTGGTACTCAAATCGGTCTGAGAGACGGAAATTTGGTGGTTATTGCGCCGTTGGAAGATTCACCGGCTGAAAGAGCGGGTATCTTGGCGGATGACCAAATCCTTGAAATTAACGGCGAAAGCACAAAAGGGATAAGTATTGATGTGGCTGCGGATAAAATTCGTGGTGAAAAGGGTACGACAGTTACTCTTTTGATTCAAAGAAAAGGAGTTCCTAATAAACTGTATTCAATCGTAAGGGATGAAATTGAAGTGAAATCAGTTTCCTGCAAGCCGCCTTTTGAAACAACTCAAATCCCTAACAACATTCAGTATATCAGATTGAGTTCTTTTATCAGCAAAAATGCGGCATCAGAAATTGAAACAATTTTGAATAATTCAGCTTCAAAAGATGGTATTATCTTGGATTTACGTTCAAATCCGGGCGGATTGTTGACCAATGCGATTTATATTTCGGATATGTTGCTGCGAGGCGGAGTTATTGTAAGTACGGTTGACAGAGATAGATACAAAAGTACAACCAGAGCGAGATACAATCAAGTGACGGACAAACCGATTGTGGTTTTGATAAACAAAGGTTCCGCATCAGCGAGTGAAATTCTTTCCGGAGCTTTGAAAGATAACCACAGAGCAACTATTGTGGGAGAGCAATCTTTCGGAAAAGGTTTGGTACAAGAAATTAACAGGCTTCCGGATGAATCCGGCATGAATATTACTATACAGAGATATTTGACTCCATCAGGAAGTGATATTCATAAAAAAGGGATAACTCCTGATGTTGTGGTAGAATTAACTAAGGAGAACGTTGAGGCAAAAGATGACGTTCAGTTGAAAAAAGCAATTGAAGTATTGGAACAAATGACATGTCTTGTACAAAAGAATGGGTATTAAAAGGGGAAAGTAATAATAAAAAGCCTTTAATTGACAGGCTTTTAGAAGTCAGAGGTATAATCACAGAGGATGCAAAGCGTGAATTTTTGCATCCTCTTGAGATTACATTAACGCATCCGAATGCATTTTGTGATATGCCAAAAGCTGTTGACAGAATAGTGGAAGCTATCGACAATAAGGAAAAAATCCTTATTTATGGTGATTTTGATGCTGACGGTGTAACCTCTACGTCTGTTTTGTTGAAAACCTTTGGATATTTGGGCGCAGATGTTGATTTTTATATCCCAAACCGTGAGGATGAAGGTCATGGTATGAATTTAAAGGCTCTTGTCAAGATATTATCTCAGAAAAAAACAAAGCTGATTATAACTGTAGATAACGGGATTAGTAACGTTGAAGAGGTAAACTTTATCAATAGTTTTGGCAGAGATGTTATTATAACTGACCACCACGAAGCTCCGGAAATTCTTCCGAACGCTTATGCGATAATCAATCCAAAGGCAATGAACTCTTTGGATGAAAAACTAAGTGCCAGACAGATTGAGTACTTAACATCCTTAGCAGGAGTTGGAGTTGCGTTCAAGCTTGCTCAGGGAGTGTTGGAAAGGTATGACAAACTCAATTACAGTTATGAAATATTACCGTTTGTAACTGTGGGTACTGTTGCTGATTTGGTTCCGTTAATCGGTGAAAACAGATATTTTGTCTCAAAAGGTTTGGAATTGATAGCTGCGGGAAAACATTACGGGTTGAAACGTATGTTGGATTCAGCTGGGGTGAATCTTGATAACGGTTTAACTTCTGAACAGGTTGCGTTCACTATAGCTCCAAGAATTAATGCATCAGGTAGATTGGATACCGTAGATGCCGCTATAAAATTGATGACATCTGAAAATAAGCAAGAAGTTGAGATGTCAATAATTACACTGGAAAACTATAACAAATTACGTCAGGAACTATGCGCAGAAACGTTTGCTCAGGCGGATGAAATGTGGAAAGCTACCGGCATGAGAGATAATGCGGTTGTTTTATTTAACAAAGATTGGCACATTGGTATAGTTGGGATTGTTGCATCAAAGTTCGTTGAAAAATATTACAAACCGGCATTCATAATGACTTTTTCTGAAGAGGCAAAACAGTTCCGTTGCTCAGCCAGAGGGGTTAAAGAATTAAACCTTTATGAAATTATCTCAAATATTTCAGAATATTTGGACGGATTCGGCGGTCACCAATTGGCGGGCGGTTTTGCATTTAGTGAGAGCAAGACATCTTTTGAAACTGTTAAAAAGGCTTTGAATAAAACGATTGATGAATTGTTGAATGGCACAAAATTGAACCCTTCTTTGGACATTGATTTGGAATTGGATATTGCGGATGTTGATGTTGCGTTGGTGGAAGAAGTTAACAAACTTGAACCATTTGGGGCATCTAATCCTACTCCTACTTTTGCGGTTAAGAATCTTGTTTTGAAACAAAAGAAATTGATGGGTTCAACAAAAGAACACTTGAAGCTTATTGTGGAAACTCCTAATGGAACGAAAGATTGCGTATGGTGGTCAAGAGGGGATGTTCCTTTGATAGCCGGAGATAGATTGGATGTGGCTTTTGCACCGCAGTTAAATACTTTCAACGGTGTAACCGATGTGCAATTGGTGGTCAAAGATGTTCACTCTGATGCGTTGAAAGAAGAGGAGAAATCCAAGATAAAGGTTTATGACCACCGCAAAAAGACTAATATTTTAGCGCAGGTGAATGATTACATTAAAAATTCTAAGCTTGGAATCTCGGTATTTGCGGAAGACAGAAATATTATCGAACGTTTAAAACCGTATGAAAATATTATGCAGAGCGTTGTGAATCGTCAAAATGCTTGTAAAAATGATGTATTAATGTTTTTTGATTACCCTTGTGATGATGAAATTATGTCTAATCTCAAGCAGACTGTTTGTGCTTCTGCCTACCATTACATGAATTATCAAAACCTAAAGGTTGATGAGGAAGGCATTTTAAAAACGTTTTCCGGTATGTTGCGTTATACTTGCAATAATTTGGAAGGAAAATTTGTTTTGGTTCGTGCCGCATCAGCGCTTGGGGTTACGGAAGAGGTTGTTGAAACTCTGTTGGAAGTGTTTGCGGATTGCGGAATGATAAAAATTTCTTCCAGAGAAGATGATATGTTTGTTATCGAATTTTCTTCCGGCGTAGAAATTTCAAAGGCACTACATTCTCCTAAATACGCAGAGTTCGTAGAGCTTATGAATACGATTAATGATTATAAAAATAAGTTTATGACCGTTGAAATATAATCATTTATCCTCTTCTGAGAAATTTGGACAATTGTTTTAATCCGGTTTGAAGATTTTCTGCACCGGCGCAGAACCCTACTCGAAGATAACCTTCCATTTCGAATGTTTCTCCGGGGAGAAACGCAACTCCTGTTTGAGCTTGCAGGTTTTTGCATAGAGTTTTTGACGGAATGTCTTTTTTGTATCTCAAAAGAGCAGTCGTACCGCCTTGAGGAAGTACCGATTTAACGTAGATTTCACTGTTAAGCCAATCTTCAAGAATATTTAAACCTTCTTGCATAATGCTAAAATTTCGTTTTGCAATTTTGTTCCTGTTTTCGAGCGCAAGTGCGGCAAAGTAATCGTCCAAAATGCTTATGCTAATTGTGTTATATTCCCGATGTTTGTTCACTTCGTTTATCAAATCTTCTCTAGCGCAAATCCAACCTACTCTGAGCCCAGGAAGTGAATATGTTTTGGACATACTTCCGGTTGAAATCCCTTTTGAATAAATATCTGCCATTGAGCGAGAATAAGGATTGTCACCAAGGTTAAGCCCTCTGTAAACTTCATCAGAGAGAATCCAAATGTTGTGTGCTTTTGCTATTTCTGCAATCTTTATTAGCATTTCGTCCGGAATAACAGCGCCGGTCGGATTATTCGGGTTGTTGAGACAAATCAATTTTGTTTTGTATGTCAGTGCGTTTTCAAGTTCTTTAAGGTTTGGCAACCATTTGTTTTCTTCTTTCAGGAAAAGAAGTTTAACTTTTGCGCCTAACGCTTTTGGAATTGAATAGTGTTGTTGGTAAGTCGGAACGATGGAAATAACTTCGTCTCCGGATTCAAGCAATGATTCGAATACCAACTGATTTGCACCAATTGCACCGTGTGTAATTGTTATATTATCGGATTCTTGTCTTTCATAAAGGCTTTTGATTGCTTTTTTTAGCCTGTTTGAGCCGTGAATATCTCCGTATGTAAGATTTGTGTCAAAAACTTGGAACGGATTTTCGACGGCGCAAGTGGCAAGAAGCTCTCTTACACTGAATGGTGCGATACAAGTTGTTGTCAGGTCGTATTGCGCAGTCGGACAATAACGGTTCATCCATTCTTCAATTTTAAAAGTATCAATTCTCATAAAACTATGGTAACATAAAGAACGTAAGAAGATTAAAGACGAGGATTTTTTAATGAGAAAGCTTATTGTTTTATTATTTTCATTAATTTTTATGTCGAATGTGAATGTTTTTGCATCCGGTATTGAAATTGAACCGACAATGCAATCCAAGACAAGTGCTCAAGACAGGGTTTGGGTTGGAACATTTCAACTTGTGTGGAATGATTTTATTGACAAGGTTGTTCATAATCCAATCAGATTCAGAGAAGGAACTCCGGCTACGGTTCAGGAACTGAATAAGCAAGAGTTCACTACAGCTGATTTGTCGGAAAAAAGTTATTATAAAACAACTTGTAGAGTTACAAAAAAAACAAAAAGAGAAATTGCAAAGGCAATTAAAAAGAAATTCAAGGAATCAAGTGATTTGTTGGATAGTTTGGATTTAACTCCACGCAATGATATGTTCTTGATTTATGCAATGCTCAAAAAAGACTTTGAGTTTGCTAATGCTTTTGACAAACTAGGAACTTCAGACTTTGGAAACGGTCAGAAGGCAGAGTATTTTGGTATCAATTACAAATCTAATGATAAATTAGACGATGGTGTTTATGTGCTGTTTTACAATTCAAAAGATGATTTTGCGGTTAAACTTGCTACCAAGGACAATGACGAAGTTTATTTGTATAAAAACAGTGCAAACAAACCGTTCAATTACATTTATTCAGATATGAACAAAAAGGAACAAGGATTTAAAGGTAATGCAATGTTCAAGAAGAATGATGAGTTGAAGGTTCCGAATATTAAATTTTTCGAAGAAAAATCTTTTGACGAACTTACCGGTAAGAGAGTAATGGGTACAAATATTGTTATCAACCAAGCTCTTGAGACAATTAAGTTTAATATGAATCATAAGGGTGTTGAGCTTAAGAGTGAAGCATCTATGACATTTACAAAATTATCTCTTGATCCGCCGGAAGAAGCTCCGAGATATTTCTATTTTGACGATACGTTTGTTGTGTTCTTGAAAGAAAAGGGTAAGAACAATCCATACTTTGCTCTGAGAGTAAACGATATAACGAAGTTTCAGAAGTAGGTTTTGAAAGCGGATTCTCTTCAAGAATCCGCTTTTTTGATGACAGAATGTAATTTTTTATTACAGGATTTTCCTTTTGCATAATTCTATATTAAAATGGTAATTACGGAATTCTTTTGCCCGTGCGCATAACTTTGCGGTTTAGAATTAAGTGGGATTGAGATTTGAATGAGAAGACGAAGAAAAAAATATGATTTATATATTGTTATCTTTTTAGCGATTTTCACTATTGGTTATTTTGTGTATAACCATATTTCATCTGAGTCAAGAGGAATTACTGCATATACTCAAGCGCTGAAAGATTATAAAGATAGTGATTATGAAAAAGCTTATCAAGAATTTGGGAAAGTTCCTTCAGACTCAAGTTTGAAAGAACCGGCTCTGTTTCGTCAGGCAAGATGCGCAACTAACATGGGACGCAAGGAACTTGCGGTAAAAAAATATAACAGAATTATTCATTCCGGTTCAAGAACGAGTATCGTTCCAATTAGTGAGTATAATATGGCGACTTTGTTGATTGATTTGAAAGACAAAAGAGCCAATAAACATTTTAAAAATATTATAAAAAAATATCCGACGAGTGATTATGCAATAGCTTCTGAGTATTATTTGGGTGTTTTACAAGTGTCAGAGTTGCCGTCTTCACCGAAAAAGCGTAAAAAAGTTGTAGACAAATCTTTGATTAATTTTAAGACTTATATTGAGAAGGCTCCGGACGGAAGATTTGCGATGCAATCAGCGGATGAGATTGTCAAACTTGGAGCAAAGCTCACTAATTATGATAATTTGTTGATAGCAAAAGCTTACTATGCAAACGGAGAGTTTGAAAAAGCAAGAGCGTTTTTGAATAAAACTACGCTTGCCGAGAGTTGGCCGGAGTTCGCAAAAACAGAATTTAAACTTGGAAACAGAGAAAAGGCAAAATATTATGTCGAATACGGTCTTAAAGACCATGCAGACGGAGCAGAAGCTGCTTCGGTTTACGAGGTTATTGACAGTTATATAGCAGGATATCCTACAAGAAAAGAAGGAATAAACACGTTAGTATCAAAGGGTTACAAGTCTACCGGTGCTGATTATATCGCATATATGAACTGTAATGAGGTTGTTGCAGACAATGTTCGAGAAGCTTGTTTTAATACAATGTATAAAACGTATCCTAACGGGCAATTCTCTGCAGATGCTTTGTACAATATTTTTATAACCAAATATTTGCAGAAGAAGTATTATGATGCGCAAAGAATTGGATTCTTGCATTTGAAAAAGTTCCCGAATGTAAAATCAAGCCCTGCGGTGATTTACTTTATGGGTAAAATCTCCAATAAACTTAAGCATTATGAGAGCGCAAACAGTTATTACAAACAGGTTATAGAAAAATATCCTGATTCATATTATGCATACAGAGCAAATTATAACTTGTACAAAGATGACGGAGCGTTGCCGTTTTTGGATTTGACTCCGAAGCCGGTTGTGTTCCCGTATAAAAAATCTTTGGAAAACAATTTGGTTATCAAGCTAGCTCTGCTAAAAGATTATGATTTGGTAGAAGAACTTTGCAAGAAGGATAAATTTATACAGAGTTGGATAGCTTATCAAAAGGGTGACTATACGATATCTGCTATTCTTGCAAGAAATGCGATGGAAGATATTCAGGAAAAACCTTCTTTTGATGATTTAAGATGGAGATTAATTTATCCTCTGCATTATTACGATGTCGTATCTAATGTTAAAGGAAACAACAATCCGATAATTTTGGAATCAATAATCAAGGAAGAAAGTCATTTTAATCCGTATGCGGGCAGTGCTGTTGGGGCGGCCGGTCTTATGCAGTTGATGCCGGCAACATATAATGAAATCGTTGCTTCCAGAGGTATGCCAAATGATATTTTTTCAGCAAGCAATAACATTAAGGCGGGAAGTATTTATTACGAAGGTTTGAAAAAAGTTCTTGGGAATAAAGACTTGTATGCAATCTCTGCATATAACGGTGGAATTGGTTCAGTAACAAATTGGTTCTCGAAATTAATTTATAATGACACGGATGAATTCGTGGAACAGATTCCTTATCCGGAAACTAAAAACTATGTTAAAAAGGTTTTGCGCACGTATTGGGTGTACGGTAATATATACTAAACCCTCTTTTTAGATGAGTTGAGAGCTTGCACAATATGCTACAATCCCAATGTAGTAAAGTGAGGATTAATATATGAGTACAACAATGATTGTAATTATTGCGGTATGCGCAGTGATTTTTTTCTGGGCATACAACATTTATGTTTCTGTTATTCAGAAGAAAAATAAGGTTTTTGAGGCATTCTCAGGCATCAATGTACAGTTGAAAAAGAGATATGATTTGATTCCGAATATTTTGACAATTGCCAACAAGTTTATGGAACACGAAAAATCTTTGATGGAAGAGGTTACAGCCCTTCGTAACAAAGCAATTGCTCTTCCGAATGATATGGACAGCATTGATAAAAAATTGGCGCTTGATGCTGAAATTAAAAGCAAAATGGGACAAATTATGGTTGCAGTGGAAAATTATCCGCAATTGAAATCAGACCAAACTATGATTACTGCTATGCAAACATATAACGAAGTAGAAGAGCATATTGCTGCGGCAAGAAGATTCTACAACTCAGCTGTTCTTGAGCTTAATAATGCAGTGGAAATATTCCCTTCATCTGTTTTTGCAGGAATGCTTGGTATTCGCAGCAAAGAATTCTTCCAAGTGGAAGAAGCTGAAACAAAACCTGTTAATGCGGCAGATTTTTTTAATAAATAAATATTTTTTGTATCGAGGCAGGGATTTTTCCCTGCCTTTTTTAATATGTTGATAGGATGATTGAACATTTCAAGCTTGATGAAAAAATCGGCTTATAAGGTTTTTGTGATAAAATCTAAGTATGGAAAAAGGATTATTTATAACATTTGAAGGTGCTGACGGTTGCGGAAAAACCACGCAAATCAAGCTCCTTGACGAATATTTACGTTCAAAGGGATACAAAACTCTTCTTACACGTGAACCGGGCTCTAAGGGACTCGGAGAAAAGTTGAGAGAGATTCTTCTTAATTATGACGGAGAGGTCTCTCCGGTAGCTGAATCTTTTTTGTTTTTAGCGGACAGAGCACAGCATGTTGACTGTATAATCAAACCTGCGCTTGAAAACGGAATAATTGTTCTCTGTGACAGACATACGGATTCTACACTTGCGTATCAGGGTTATGGCAGAGGATTGGATTTGGATGAGATTCGTAAATTGAATAAAATCGCAACATCAGGGTTGAAACCTGATTTAACGATAGTTTTAGATGTGGATATAGAAACTTCACAGGCACGTGTTGGTGCAGAAAAAGACAGAATGGAATCGGCAGGGATTGAGTTTTTCCAAAGAGTGCGAAACGGATTCCTTGAAATTGCTAAGCAAGAGCCTGAGAGGGTTAAGGTTATTAGTTCAGCAGATACAATTGAAAGTATTCATAAAAAGGTTGTGGAGCTTGTTGCAAGATGAATATAGCAGAACTTAAACAACGTGTTGATAAAAACAAGGAGTGTCTTTGACGGCGCTGATACGAGACTTGCTGAATTAGAGAAACAACTTCAGTCACCTGAGGTTTGGGCTGACCAGAAGCTTGCATCTGATTTGGGACAGCAGGCACGTGAGCTAAAAGATAAAATTGAACTCTTCAAAAATTGGGATACTGTTCTTGAGGATGCTTCTGCTGCTGAGGAACTGGGTGATGAAGAACTTATAAAAGAAAGCGAAGCGGCGCTTGTTGACCTTGAAAAGCAGTTAGACAAATACGATATTCAGAAAATGTTATCAGGCGAGTATGACGAAGCAGACGCTTTTTTGTCAATCAATGCCGGTGCCGGTGGAACTGACGCTCAGGATTGGGCAAGTATGTTGCTCAGAATGTATATGCGTTGGGCTGAATCACGTGGGTGGAAAACGGAACTGATTGATAAGTCTGATGGTGAAGAAGCGGGGATTAAGTCTGCAACGATAAAAATTACCGGAAAATATGCTTATGGATATGCCAAGGCGGAGAAAGGTGTACACAGACTTGTCAGAATTTCGCCATTCAATGCGAACGGCAAACGACAAACCAGTTTTGCATCAGTCGAGGTTTCTCCGATTATTCCGGACTATGAGAAAACAATTGTAATCCCTCCGGAAGATTTGGAAGTGGATACTATGCGTTCAGGCGGTGCAGGCGGGCAAAATGTTAACAAGGTTGAAACTGCAGTAAGAATTTTACACAAACCGACAGGAATTGTGGTTAAATGCCAACAGGAACGTTCGCAGTTGCAGAATAAAGAAAACGCAATGCAAATGTTAGCATCAAAACTTCTGGAGATGAGGCAGCGTGAACATGAACAAAAATTGGCAGAGTTAAAGGGTGAAAATTTTGATATAAACTTTGGTTCGCAGATTCGTTCATATGTTTTTCATCCTTATAAGATGGTTAAGGATCACCGAACCGGCTATGAAGCGGGCAACGTCGATGCGGTTATGGATGGTGATTTAGATGGGTTTGTTGAGGCATATCTAAAAAGTTAAAACCTGTTATTATGTGGTATGACTTTTGTTTTGATGCTGTGTTCAACTGTTATTTTTGCGGCGATTTTGGCGCATAAATTTTTGGTGAAATTAGGGATTCCGGCACTCTTATTTTTCTTATGTCTGGGAATGTTATTTGGTGTCGACGGAGTGTTTAAGATTGATTATTCGGATTTTTCGACAACCAAAGATTTTGCCTCAATTGCGTTGGGTTTTATAATTTTTTATGGCGGTTTTTGTACAAAGTGGAAAACTGCAACCCCCATAATTAAGGAATCTGTTGTACTTTCTACGCTTGGAGTGCTGTTGACGGCGTTATTCTTGACCTTGTGTTGTCACTTCTTTCTTTCTCTTGGTTATGCGGAAAGTTTTTTGATTGGCGCAGTTTTATCTTCGACGGATGCGGCATCTGTTTTTTCAATTTTGAGAGAGAAACATCTGAATTTGAAAAATAATACAGCACAGCTTCTGGAAATAGAAAGTGGCAGCAATGACCCTATGTCTTATGCGCTCACGGTGTTAGCGATTGCAATATTGAAAGGACAAAGCGTAGGTTTTGTGTCGATTTTGTTTTTTAAACAGATATTTTTAGGGATTTTAACCGGTGTTATTATAGCGAAATTTGCGGTTTTTGTTTTCAATAAAACAAAATTGATTACTTCCGGAAACGGCAGTTTGTTCCTGACAGCGCTTGTGTTTTTAACATTCGCTTTGCCGGAAACTTATGATGGAAACCAGTTTTTAGCATTATATTTTCTTGGAATTATAATCGGGAACTCTACGATTGGGAATAAATCAGTAATGTTAAATTTTTATGACGGGATTACAAAACTTGCACAAATTGGAATCTTTTTTATATTGGGGCTTTTGGCGACGCCTGTAAAAGTTCTGGATATAATCTTCACCGGCGGGGTGATTTTTTTACTTTTAACATTCTTGGTAAGACCGTTAATGGTTTGGTTTGTTCTTTTCGGTTTTCGTCCGTCAAAGTCACAAATTATACTGATTTCTTGGGCTGGATTGAGAGGGGTTGCTTCTGTTGTTTTTGCAATTATTGCAATGGATAGCGGAGTAAAGCTTGATTATGATTTGTTTCACCTTGTATTTTTGGTGTCAATATTTTCAGTAGCGTTTCAGGGTACCTTGTTGCCATATATTGCGCAAAAAACCGGCATGGTTGATTCTACCGGCGATATAAGGGAGATTTTTAATGATTTTGAAGAAGAATGCGCAATTAAGTTTTTGTCCGTGACAATTCCGCCGGAACATGAGTGGATAGGGAAAATGATTCAAGATATAGATTCTCCCAAAATGGCTTTGGCATTGACAATAAACCGTGATGGCAAAGAGATTTTACCAAATAATTGTACGAAAATTATGGCAGGAGACAGGATAACTTTTACTCTTCCTTCAGAATATTAAAACAAGTATTTGACATCGAAATATGTTTACGATATTATTGACTCTGTTGACGGAATGAGTTCCGCAACAAACCTAGAATAAGGGCGTTTAGCTCAGTTGGTAGAGCGTCTCCCTTACAAGGAGAGGGTCAGAAGTTCGAGTCTTCTAACGCCCACCATAAAAAAGGAAGTGACTCTGTTACTTCCTTTTTTATTATGAAGAGAAAGGAGCTTTATATGGAAATCAAAGTGGTTGATAACACAAGAGAGGTTGATTGTGACCTGCTTGTAGTTAACATGTTTGAAGGCGAAAATACAACAAGTAATCTTGCTAATACGTACGCTTTGCAACAAGATGGATTTAAAGGTAAATTCAATCAAACGTATTTGTTACCGACTTACGGTCAGGAAAAAGCAAGAAAAGTTCTTGTCATCGGTTTTGGTAAAAAGTCTGAATTCAACTCAAATAAATTGAGAGAAGCTGTTGCCAAATCAATCAAAAAAGCTATGCAAATAGAAGCTAAAACTGTAGCATTTGCGCTTGATGGTGTTGAATTTGATTATTCAAAAGAATTTGCTATGGGTGTTCATATTGCAGACTATGTTTTTGACAAATACAGAACAGAAAAGAAGGAAAAACATGTTCAGGAAGTGTATGTTCAAGCTAACGAAGAAGCTGTAAGACGTGCGGAAAAAGTTGCAGCAGCAATGGCGTTTGCAAGAAATCTTGCAAATGAGCCTGCTCAATTTGCAACCCCGTCAGAACTCGCATCAATTGCTTGTGATTTAGGTTTGGATACAAAGATTTATGACAGAGAAGAATGCGAAAAAATGGGTATGGGTGCGTTTCTTGCAGTCGCAAGAGGTAGTGCTCAAGAGCCAAAATTTATTCACATGAAATATCAGGTTGATAATCCGAAAAAACGTATTGCGATTATTGGTAAGGGCATAACTTTTGATAGCGGCGGATTGGATATTAAACCTGCTTCTTCAATGTTAACAATGAAAGACGATATGTCTGCTGCGGCTTGTGTTTTAGGTATTATGAGTATAATCAGAGAGTTCCATCCGCAAGTCGAGGTTCACGGTATAATCGCTGCCTGTGAAAATATGCCTGGGTGTAACGCTTATAAACCGGGTGATATTCTTATTGCGAAAAACGGTAAGACAATCGAAGTTGATAATACAGATGCAGAAGGTCGTTTGACATTGGCGGATGCACTTTGTTACGCATGTGAACTGGGTGTGGACGAAGTTATTGACCTTGCAACATTGACCGGTGCTTGCATGGTGGCTCTTGGCTCAAATGCAGCAGGTATTATGGGTAATGACGATGAACTTGTTAAAAATCTTATTTCAACAGCGGAAAGAAACGGTGAAAAATACTGGCAACTTCCGCTTTGGGATGAATATTTTGACAGTTTAAAGAGTGATATTGCTGATATGAAAAATACCGGTTCCCGTTGGGGCGGTGCATCTACAGCCGGAGTGTTCTTGCAGAAATTTGTTAAGGATGTTAAGTGGGCACATATCGATATTGCTGGCGTTGCATTCCTTGATAAGCCACAAAAAGAACTTATTAAAGGTGCTTCCGGTGCCGGTGTAAGAACATTATTGAACTATATTTTGGAACAGTAATTGTTTTTAGATATTTGATTTGAGGGGCGCAACTTTAGTTGCGCCCCTCAATTTTTGAACAAAATTTGAATACAAATCGTTAACAGAATAAGAAACGGAGGTGTCTGTATGAAAAAAGTTTTATCTGTTCTTGGTTTGATTGGAATTTTGTCTTTAGCTGCACCCGTAAACGCAGCTCCGATGGGTGGCCCCGGAGGACCGCATGGTGGACATCACGGCGGACAAATGGTTGTAGCAGGTCCGAATTATGGACATCGTCCGCCTCGAGGAGGACGTCAATGGGGACCGCCACCCCCACCGCATTACCACAGAGGTGGTGCGATAGTTGGCGGGGTGTTGGCCAGGCGTAGCTATTGGGGCTATCCTTACTGCGATTATAGATTAGGTTGGTGTGACGATTTTTACTATCGTCCTTGCCCACCTCCTCCGCCGCCGGCAGGATTTTCAACAGGTGTTTTTATTAGATTTTAGAGTAATGGTCGGATTTTCAAATCCGACCATTATTTTAGGACTGTCAAAACAGCAGAGATACCCCAGCGGACAACGGCTTTTTCAATTTCTTTTATAGGATTTTTCCCTTTAAGGTTAACTTTTACTTAAGTAATTGAAGCTTAGAACATACTTTTTGACGAATTCATTAAATAAATATACCCTGTTGCAGGGAGTATAGAATTGATGATAGACTTAGATAAACACTGGAATGACAGGAAGATTATGCAAGAGCAAAAATACATAGCTTTAATAGATTGTGACAGCTTTTTCGTATCCTGCGAAAGACGTTTGAATCCGGAATTGAACGGAATTGCGGTTTGTGTTGTATCAGGTGACAGAGGATGCGTTATAGCACGTTCACGTGAGGCAAAACAGATGGGAATTCCTATGGGACAGCCTTTGTTTATGGCAAGAGAACAGTTTCCGGACTGTACGTATATCAATGCGAATCATTATAATTATGCGATTATTTCTTCCGAAATTATGGCGCTATTAAAGGATTTTAGCCCGACAGTCGAAGTTTATTCTATTGATGAAGCGTTTGTGGATGTTACCGGACTTGCTAAACTTTACAAAATGAATTATTTTCAGTTGGCGAAACATTTGCGGGAAGTGATTTTAAAGGAAACAAAAATTCCTGTATCCATTGGGGTTAGCAGAACAAAGGCTCTTGCAAAATTAGCTTCCGATAAATCTAAGACTATGGAAGAACATATATGTATTGCAGGAAAATGCGGGATTACACGACTTTTAAAGCAAACTGAGATTGGCGAAATTTGGGGGATTGGCAGACGGTTGGAACCGAAACTCCGTGGGCATGGTATTTATACGGCATATGATTATGTTCAGAAAAATGACATATGGCTAAAAAGTCGTTTTGGCAAAAATGGTTTGGAGTTAAAATATGAGCTTTTGGGGAATCTTATAAATAAGGTTACGAATGAAGTTTCTGCTCCAAAATCTATTAGCGATACGAAGTCTTTTCCTGAATTTACGTCTGATTTGACGTATTTGAAAAACGAACTTATGGTGCATATTCATGCTGCTTGCAGAAAGCTACGAAAATCTGATTGCAAGTGTTCCACTGTTGGGGTAATTCTTAAAACCAAAGATTTTAGAGTTTTGTATTCCAAAGTGTCGCTTAAACAACCAGTAAATTTTGAATTTGAGGTCTCTGAAGCTGCATTCCCCGAGTTGGAAAAAATGTATTGCAAAAATATTTTGTATCGGAGTGTGGGAATTGTGCTTGAGAATCTTTCGCCAAGCTCTAACGAACAATTGCAACTTTTTAGCGACGGTGCTAAGCGGGAAAAGAATGAGAATTTAGCTAAAAGTTTGGATAAACTTGAAGCTAAATTCGGACGAAATATTGTTAAAACAGGTTTTACAAATAAAGATGTTCCATATAAACAGGATTTTCTTACAAAAGGGAAACCTATGCTTTAAAAGCTTTTACAAGGATTATGTAAAGGTTTACTAACATAAATCCGAGGAATAACCCTGCGATGACATCAGTCAAGAAAAGAACGCCAATCCAAAGTCTTGAAAGAGCTACAAGGAATATGAAGATTCCGAAAAATACTGCCAAGAAGTATCTCCAAAATTCATTTCTTGTGTAGTGCAGAATTAAGTAAATTACAATTCCATAAAAACACATTGTGGTTGAAGAGTGACCGGAAGGAAAGCTATATCCAGGGTAAACACAAGGTCTTTCTCTGCAGACAAAATTTTTGAGCAAATCGGTTATAAAAAATGCTCCTTGGGTGAAAAACACTAACAAAAATGCTTTGAGGTATTTTTGGTGTGAAACAAGCGTGGAGCAAGCTGCGATTTGTGGCCAAAGCATATGGTTAGCTCTACCGAATTCTGTCACAAAAGCCGGAATATAACTCGGATAAGGCGCCAAAAACCGTCTAATGGAGCTTAATACACCTATATCAAACTCTCTTAATCCAGGCATATACAAAACCATTACCGTAAGAACAGTTACCACGATTATTGATATGGTTACATAATTCCAGTTTGCAACAACTCCGTTACTTCTTGCGCTCATTCTATATACCACCTTTTACAGTCCCGAGTACAGAAACAATTTTTTCGAAAATCTTTACAACAATAGGAGATGCCTCGCTTACGAACACAGCGAAAAAGAACAATGCTCCGATTACTGCAATCAATTTTTGAATATCAGAAAACATAAATACCTTTTTATCTCTGAATTCTTCAATGCCTTTGTATTCTTCTGTAAACGGTTTTACTGGAAGTTTTTCTTCAATTTTTTCGATAACATTTGCAAACTTAATTTTAATCAAAGTGTTGTAAGAATCAACGTTCATCCACCAAAGAGCACATACAGAAATCCCGATAAGTGAGAATAATAAAGCTGAAGAAATTCTTTCCATAAACACTACGTTACTTGTGAAAATCATAGCAAGAATTACAACCAAGAACGAAACCATATAAAATCTGTTTGTTCTGAAATTCCTGTCAATAAAGTTTTCTTTTTGTTCAGTGTACAGTTTGTACTCCTGCAAAATCATGTCATCTCTATCCATTATTTTCACCTCTTCCGTTTCTGACTTGGTTCATTAATTCTTCAAATTCTTTTTCATCCAAAGTTTCTTTATCAAGCAATGTTTTAGCGATATATTCAAGCATATCTTTGTTTTCACTCAAAAGGTTCATTGCCAAATCATATTGTTTATCAACAATTTTCTTAACTTCTTTATCAATATCCGCTGCGATTTCTTCTGAAAAATCTCTTGTGTTGCCGAAATTTCTGCCCATAAATACGTGTTCTTGTTCTTTGCCGTAGGCAAGATTACCCATTTTCTCGCTCATACCATAAGTTGTAACCATGCTTCTTGCTAGTGCGGAAACTTTTTCCAAGTCGTTAGATGCGCCTGTAGTTACGTTGTCTTTGCCGTAAATTAATTCTTCTGCAACTCTTCCGCCAAGAATCATTGTGATTCTGTCCAGAAGTTGGTTTTTACGCATTGTCAAATGATCTTTCTCAGGGAGAGTAAGAGTTATGCCCAATGCCATTCCACGTGGAATGATAGATACTTTGTGGAGTGGGTCACAGTTTTTAAGCAATTTAGCAAGAAGTGCGTGTCCGACTTCGTGATAAGCGGTATTTTCTTTTTCTTCGTCAGAGATTATTCTGCTTTTCTTTTCTGGGCCTGCCATAACTTTATCAATAGCTTCTTCCAAATCAGGCATTTCAATCTCGGATTTGTTATGTCTTGCTGCAAGCAAAGCTGCTTCATTTAACAAGTTTTGCAAATCAGCACCGGTGAATCCCGGAGTACGCTTAGCAAGAGTTTTTATATCAACTTCTTTAGCAAGAGGTTTGTTTTTTGCATGAACGTTCAAAATTTGTTCTCTGCCCAAAACATCCGGTTTGTTGATAACGATTTGTCTGTCAAATCTTCCCGGACGAAGAAGTGCGTTATCAAGGATATCCGGTCTGTTTGTTGCTGCAAGTATTATTATATTAGTATTTTCATCAAACCCATCCATCTCAACAAGCAATTGGTTAAGAGTTTGTTCTCTCTCATCGTGTCCGCCTCCAAGACCAGCGCCTCTTTGACGACCTACTGCATCGATTTCATCGATAAATACGATACAAGGTTGATGTTTTTTTGCTTGTTCAAACAAGTCTCTTACACGTGATGCACCAACACCTACGAACATTTCTACGAAATCTGAACCGCTGATAGAGAAGAACGGAACGCCGGCTTCGCCTGCAACGGCTTTTGCCATAAGAGTTTTACCTGTACCGGGTGAACCTACAAGCAAAACTCCTTTAGGAATTTTTGCACCAAGTTTTACGTATTTATCACTGTGTTTTAGGAAATCAACGATTTCTTCAAGTTCTTTTTTCTCTTCGTCAATGCCGGCAACGTCTGCAAATGTTGTTTTAACCTTGTTATCCATAAGCATTTTTGCCCTGCTCTTACCAAAAGACATTGCTTGAGCGCCGCCCGCTTGAATTGATTTGATAATAAGCATTATAAAACCTAAGACAAGCAAAATGGTTACTAAAGATGAGCCCAAACCGAACATTGAGCCGGATTCATTTGCCTTTTTTACATTTATTTCAACATTGTTGTCTTGAAGCTTTGTTACAATATCTGAGTTTTCAGGAAAAGATACTTTGTATTGAAGTTTTGGAGGTTTTACTTCCCCGTATAGCGGATTCGTTTGAGGTTTTGCTTCCGGTTGTTTAATAGGAAGTGCAATCAGTGAATCTTTAGCCATATCAACACTTTTTATTTCTTTGTTTTCAACCTTTTGCATAAATGTTGTATAAGAAAGCTCTTCTGTGCTTGAAGTTGGACCGGAAAACAACATTGACACAAATGCCAATATCATAATGCCCAATATTACGTACATTCCGATTGACTGATTTTTATTCATATTTCTCCCTTTTCTTACAAAATTTTCTAACCCATTATATCAGAAAAACGTGTTTATGTCATTGTCAGGAAATGCTTCAAGACTTTTGAGGATGTTGCTTAATAATTATTAACAAAAAAGGCAATTTTCTGAACGAAGATAACTTTATATATATAAGTTATATAAACGCAGGAGTATTATGAGTTTCTGGAATAGTTTTACACACGGATTTGCGCACGGTGCCTTTAATTCCATGTTTGGTGGATGGGGCATGGGATGCTGTGGTTGGGGTATGCCGTGTTGTAATCAGGCTCCGCTGTTCTTTACTCCGTCGTTGTTTATGGGCGGTTTTAGCAGGTATGTACAGCCGATGGTGAATGTTCCGCAGTTGCCGATGCCGTCGTTTACACCTATGAATTTGAGTTTTAGCGGTAATATGTTTGATTTTTCGAATGTGAAAGTGCCGAATTTTTCGGATATTAACTTTGGTTCGACGAATACTGTATTTGGAAATTCAACGTTCCCAGACTATAGCTACATGGGAGATTCATTCATGTCAGTGTCCTCTCCAAATAAAAAAACATCATCTGCAACGAAGTCCGAAACAAAAACAAAAACAAAAACATCCGACAGTAGTGGAAAAAAGAGTGATGTAAAAGTTCAAGATTGGTGGAAAATGTCGGATGAGGAACTGAAGGTGGTTTATGGTAATTACACAAGGGATATTACAAAACCATTTGAAGGAACTGCAGAAGATATAAATAAATATCTAAAAGGTCAAGGCGCTCTTGAGGGTAAAGGTCAGGCATTTATTGATGCTCAAAATAAACATGGAATAAGCGCAGCTGTTCTTGTCGCAATTGCAGTATTTGAAACTGACCACGGAAAAGACTCTAAAGCATACAGACTCAATAATGTTGGTGGAGTCAGAGTAAAAGGCACTAAGGAATGGCAAAAATTTAATTCTATTGCAGATTGCGTAATGGAAATGGCAAGATTTTTAAAAGTTGGTTACGCTCAAAACTCTAGGCGTCCGCTGACTAAGTTGTATCAAGTTAATGCGAAATATTGTCCTGCAACTGAAACCAACGGCAATAGCCGTTGGGCAAAGAATATTGATTATTTTGTATCAGAGTTGGAAAAGACCGCACGAGCGTAAAGTGCATCCTATTTGCTAAGGGCAATTGGATTTACAATTCCCTCGCCTAACAGGAGAGGGGTTGGGGTGAGGTGTTGATTGTTGTTTTTCTCATTCTTATCTTTTTTTGCTCGTATCGCTCTCGCGACACGACACCGGCGCTCCACTCCGGCTTACGCACACGCACCTGTGCAATCAAAGATTGCTTCGTTCCTCCGCTTCACTCCGTCACAACGGTGCAATCGTCAAGTTTCGCCCTTTTCGCCTCGCCAACACGAGTCGAGTCGGGCTTCACTCCGGCTTACGCATAAAAAAAAGCCATTCTCTTGAGAACGGCTACCAGACTTGGGGAGGAGGTATGAAAAACCTTTTCGGTTTTCCATACTACTCTTATCGGCATTTTTATAAAAATCTTTAGATTCTTGCAGAGAATATCATCCTTTTAGTGTAGAGAGTTAACAAAATTTAATATTATTTACCCCTACCCCCTCGACATTTCTTCTTTTTTTGTTTATTATTAGACTAATACTAGCCCAATAATAGTAAAAGGAGAAAAAAGAAATGCAAGTAATATTGAAAAAAGATGTTCAAAACATAGGGGAAGCAGGCGACCTCGTTAACGTTAAAGATGGTTACGCAAGAAACTTCCTTATTCCTAAAAACTTTGCAGAAGCAGCTACTGAAGGTGCTTTGAAAAACAGAGAACAAAACATGGCAAGAATCAAAGCTAAACAAGAAAAACTTCACCAAGAAGCTCTTGCTAAGGCTGCTGAAATTGAAAAACTTGGTTCTATCGAGCTTACAGCTAAAGCTGGTGAAAGTGGTAAA
Source organism: uncultured Candidatus Melainabacteria bacterium (assembly GCA_934773085.1). Classification (GTDB taxonomy): domain Bacteria; phylum Cyanobacteriota; class Vampirovibrionia; order Gastranaerophilales; family Gastranaerophilaceae; genus CAG-196. The sequence goes on along the minus strand of CAKVMU010000003.1, from coordinate 5,339 downwards.
TTGTTCGGTACAATTACAACTAAGAAACTTTGTGAAGAATTAAAAGAAAAAGCTAACATTGAAGTTGACAGAAAAACTGTTTCACTAAACGCTCCTGTTAACAAAGTTGGTGAATACACTATGTTGATTAAACTTACTTCAAAAGTTAAAACTGAACTTAAAGTTGTTGTTACAGCTTCTGAAATCGTTAAAGAATCAATCGAAGAAGAAGTTGAAGAAACAGTTGAAGCATAGTTTTATTATTAAATCATTTGTAATTGGCGTGCCGACTTATAAAGTTTGCACGCCTTTTATATAAAAAGAGAAAAGAGAGTTTAGATGAAGTTACAGACAAAATGTTTTCCGCCCAGAGCGCTTCCTTACGAAAGTTTAGGTTCTGCAACACGTATGGTTGCTAAAATTTTTGAAAAGAGTCCGTTCTTGGCATTTTTACCGAATATTGAGCCGACAAACGATATTATTAGGAGAACATTGTCAAATATTCCGGGAATTGTTTTTGAAGACGGCAAGATGTCTTTAAAGATTTCCTCAACTTCAACGAAACAGGCTTTGCAAAAATTGGATAAAGCATTTAATAAACAGGAGCCCAAACTATTGGAGCCATATGCAATTGATGCGGAGTTTCTTGAAAAATATCTTCAAATAATTAAGAAATTCAAATCTCCGCATGCTTTTATAAACTTGCTCGGTCCGTTTTCCGTGTCGCAAATTCTTATGAAGGTTGCGAAGGAACAAATGTTGACGGATAAGAGTTTCAGAAAACTTTTTATACAGGCGGTTTGTGTCAAAGCTTTGTGGGCGATTGATAAAATTAAAGAATATTGTCCGACGACGGTTCCGGTAATTATTCTTGAAGAACCGTATTTAGGTCAGTTAGGTTCTCTCAAACGTGAAAATGAAGAGGTTACGACAGAGTTGGTTGTTAGCCTCTTGCAGCGTGTGATAGAGACTGTAAAATCTGCCGGTGCGATTTGTGCTGTTCAGTGTATGGAAAAATGCGATTGGCAGGTTCCGATAAATGCGGGAATCGATGTTATTTCGTTCGATGCTTACAATAATCCGAACAATCTGAATATCATACCGGAACAAATAACTGATTTTCTGGCGCATGGCGGAATGATTAATTGGGGTATTATTCCTGTGGCAACGGAATCCATGGTAAAGGGATTGAATATTGATTACGTGCGAAATCGATTAATTGCAACTATGGAAGGGCTTATTTTAGCCGGTGTTCCGGATTATTTGGTTTACGGTTCTGCATCCGTTTCTGTGCAAGGTGATATGGATAAGTTACCTTTGATTTTTGCGGAAAAAGCGATTATGCTTTCAACCCAGTTGTCAAAAAGGATTCCGACTTCTATTCAGAAAGCTGCTGATTGTCAATAAAAATAGTATAACGAATGAATGAGTGAGCCATTAACAGTAAATAAGGGTTCATTTCGTTTGTGGCGGAAAGGTTTACTTTTGTTTCGTGCTCTTCGTTCGGTTCTTCTTTTTGCGGTTGGATTTGTTCGATATCAATATTTGTGTTCATTGCATGAGAAGAGCTTTCTTCGTTCAAGAATCCTAGCAACAATTTTTTAGGGAAATTTTCCGAACATATAATATAAATATCTACAGAATTTGAGGTTGTGAGAGTGAAAACACCTTTTAAGTTCCCAAAATTTTTTGTTTGTATGAGTACAGTAAGTTTTGAATCGTTTGAGTCATTTTCGCCTTCATTAGGGGTTATTTCAAGGTCAAAACCTACACCATCGTTTAGTGGTAACCACGGAATATAAAGCATCATAAGACTTTTTAATGTTTGGTTTGGATTTCCGGATTCGGCCATTGAGATACAGGAGTTTATTACACTAAGGGTGTCTTGTATCTGCTCGCTGCTCATTCCTTGCTTTGAAGCGGATGCCATTGAAATAATAAGTGCAGCAACTGCTTGTTTGCTGTTTTGAAGTATTAATTTTGATATATCCGGCATGCTAATCATTCCGCTAAAGAACAGAGCCATTGCATCTTGAGGAATTTTTCCGCTCTGAGCTTGTGCGGCAATATTGTTTTCTGCGCCCATCGGAATTTGAGCGGTTTCGTCAAACAGTGATGAGAGCATTTTTTGATTTTGCAAAAGTTCTTGATTAATTCCTCCAAGTCCAAGTGTTCCGCCATTAATCGGACGATTAGGGTTTTGAGCATTCATCAATAATTCCCACATGTTTTGCGGGAGTCCAAGTAAGTTTTTTATAAAAACGGCTCTGTCCATACCAGCGAAATTGTTCATCTGCAACATTTTTGTAACCGCAGAGAGATTTTGCAGGTTTTGTAACATTTGATTCGGTTGTGGGGTTGAATTTGAGATGGAGGAGTTAATCTCAAAGCTTCCGACTTTGCCGGAATCCTTTAGTTTTCTTAAATATAGTTCCGGATTTTGTAATCCTAATATAATTTTGCTAATGCTAAACCCGTCCATAAAATAATTATAACAATTTTTTGCTTTAAATCAAAGAAATATTCTTTACATTCTTGCTTTTTTTTACTAATATAAAGCAAAGGAGAGATTAACTAATGGTTGATAATAAATATAAACGTGTGTTGTTAAAGATTAGCGGTGAAGCACTTTTGGGTGACCAACAGTTTGGTATTGACCCAAAACCGGTAGAAATGATTGCTGATGAAATTCGTTCAATATATGAACGAGGGGTTGAAATTGCTGTCGTTGTTGGTGGCGGTAATATATTTAGAGGCATGAAAAACAGTGCAAAACTTGGCATGGATCAAGCTTCCGGAGATTATGTCGGTATGCTTGCAACAGTTATGAATGCTGTTGTGTTACAGTGTGCACTTAAAAAAATTGAGGTTGAATGCAGAGTTCAGACTGCGATAGCAATGAACCAGATTGCAGAACCTTATGTTCGCCACAGAGCAATAAGACACCTAGAGAAAGGTAGAGTTGTTATCTTTGCTGCCGGTACAGGCAATCCGTTCTTTACAACCGATACAGCATCTGCACTTCGTGCTTCTGAAATTAATGCGGAAGTTATGTTGATGGCGAAAAACGGGGTGGACGGAATTTATGACGACGACCCTAAAACAAACCCTAATGCCAAGAAAATTGATGAGATATCTTATGCAGATATTATTAAGAAAGATTTGAGAATTATGGATACTTCTGCTTGTGCTTTATGTAAGCAAAACAATATTCCGATTATTGTATTTGATTTTAAAGCATCCGGAAGTTTGGTTAAAATTATGAACGGTGAATCCGTAGGTACGTATGTAAGTTATTTTATTATAAAGGAGAAACAAATTATGTCAGAAGCTCTTGAAGAATTGTTTTTATTCGGAGAAGAAAAAATGGAAAAAGCTGTAGGACAGATGAAAAGAGATTTCGCATCTGTTCGTACGGGAAGAGCTAATCCGGGAATTTTGGATAAAGTTTTGGTAGATTACTATGGAGTTCCGACTCAATTAAGACAAATGTCACAAGTTACTGTAAGTGAAGGTACAACACTTGTAATCACTCCTTATGACAAAACTATCATTAAAGAAATAGAAAAAGCTATTATTAAAGCTGAAATTGGTGTTGCACCAAACAGTGATGGTACTTGTATTAGATTGAACTTTCCACCTTTGACTGAAGAAAGAAGAAAAGAAACCGCAAAGGAAGTTAAAAAATACGGTGAAGATGCTAAAATTGCAATCAGAAATGTACGTCGTGACATGGTTGATGATTTGAAAAAAATTGAAAAAGAAGAAAATCTTCCTGAAGATATGGTGAAAGATAATCAAGATAAAATTCAAAAACTTACCGACAAATACGTTGGTATTATTGACTCACATGTTTCAGAAAAAGAAAAAGAGGTTATGACCGTATAATGGAATCAAAAAGATTACTAACAGGGTTCATCATAGGATTTATTTCCTTGTTTGCAATTCTTGCAGGCGGACTTTGGCTTACAGGACTTGTATTGATAATTGTGTATTATGCATCAAAAGAGTATACAACTATTTTGAGACACAAGGGCTTTTTACCAAGTCATAAAATCATTGTTGTTTCAAGTTTGCTCTTTGCTGCATTGGCATATATTAACAGATTTGACTTGATACCTTTGGCTTTCACATTGTCAGCGCTAATGTGTTTGATGTGGGTTTTGTTTAGAGGTCGTCAGCCATATATTGCAAATGTTTCAACGACTCTGTTTGGTTTTCTGTATTGCGGTTGGTTCCCGCTTCACCTATTGTTCTTGCGTAACTTAGGTGATGAATGTTGCGGTGGCGGAATTTCGCATCCTGTAGGTGCGGGTTATGCGGTGTTATTGCTTTTTGCGGTTCTTGTGACTGATACTTTTTGTTATTTTGCAGGAAGCCGTTACGGTAAACATAAATTGTCTCCGGTGATTAGTCCGAATAAAACTATAGAGGGTTCTATCGGTGGTACGGTTATGTGCTTGATTTTTTCAATGGCAATAGGTTTGGCAATTGGATTACCTTGGTACCACGCTTTGATATTAGGATTTTTAATCGCAACATTTGCTCAAATAGGCGATTTGTGCGAGTCTATGATTAAACGTGATGCCGGAGTTAAAGATTCAAGTAATGTACTTCCGGGACACGGCGGATTTTTGGATAGAACAGACAGTTATATTTTGACTATTCCGGTTGTGTATTACTACCTTCAATATTTCGTTCATACGAATATAATCTTAGATTTGTTTAAGGGGCTGTTTTAATGCTTAAAGAGGTATTTGGAGCAGCGGGTAACAGTGAACTGATTGAAAAAGCTATAACTCATCCTTCTTATACAAAGGAACACAATTTGGATTCTTTGCTGTGTTATGAACGGTTGGAGTTTTTTGGCGATTCCGTTCTAAAATTGTTTTCGTCTAAGTTGTTATATGAAACTTATCCGGAATATCCGGAAGGAGATTTGTCTAAAATACGTTCGATTCTTATTTCGGATAATATTTTAGCGAAGGTTGCGTTTGAGATTGGTTTGGATAAATTAATCAAACTTGGTCCAAGCGAAGAAAAGCAAGGCGGAAGAAAACGTGAATCAAACCTTGCGTGTTCTTTGGAAGCGATTTTAGGTGCGTATTACCTTAGTGGTGAGGGCGCTTGTGCAGAAGAGTTTATTAGGAAATATCTCTTGCCTTATGCCAAGGATATTGATAAACATTTTGAGAAGTATAATGCGAAAGATATTTTGCAGCAATATACACAAGGAATTGATAAAACTTTACCTGTGTATAAAACTGTAGGAACAAGTGGTTTGGCACATTTGCCTGTTTTTGAGGTGGAAGTGGAATGGCAAGGTAAAGTTCTTGCATCCGGAGAAGGTCATACTAAAA
>CAKVMU010000002.1 GCA_934773085.1 uncultured Candidatus Melainabacteria bacterium | reverse complement strand
TCGTCGGCACGAGAAATATCTTCTTTTTTTAATTCTGCAGGGCGGGATTCGATTGATTCCTTTGCAATTTCCATAACCCTTTTGTATATTGCGGGTGCGCTTTCTTCGCCGTAAATTTGGATGATTGCATTGTTGATTTCTGCTTCAATCTTTTTTGGTACAGTAATTTCTTCCTGCACGGATTGTGTAGCGATAGCATCTTGTGCAAATACGGCGGTGTTGGATATTATAAATGACGATATTAAAATCAAAGACAAAAGTTTTTTCATGCTTAAACCCTTTTCTATATAAAATATTTTAGCATAATAAAAACGGGCACGGGCGCAGATTGAAAAACCTGCGCCCGTGTGTGGGTAAGTTGTATATTTTTGAGTCTAAACTTCTATGAATAAGCGTCTTCCGACGATATTCGGTTGGTTGTTGTAATATCCTGCGAAATATCCGCCGATTACCGGTCTGTTTTGACCGTAATTAGCGAAAGGATTTTCGTGATTCGAATTCACGAAGGGGTTATTTGATGCAAACGGGTTTGAGGAACTTTTTGTATTAGTCCTTCTTATTTCACCTGCTTGAAATGTGGGCGCAGGTGTTAAAGCTCTTGTTAAAAAATTCACTATTTCTGACATATTAGTTAAACCTTTCTGAAGGGTTTTTAATGATATTTTTTCTTAAGTCAACATTATTGATATCGGTAAATTTTTTTAAATCTTTAGTTGAAAAATAAAAACATCAACCAAAAGTATGAAAATAAAGAAGGAATCTGAGATTTTCTCGGATTCCTTTATAAAACGGAGTTTAACTAATTATATTATTTATTTTACCTGTTAATCAGCGAGCCTTTGTAATATTGACCTAACGGGATGTTGAGGAGTGTTTCTTTGGTTTTGGGGTGTCACTTCATCCCACCAGTCGGTCTACGTGCGTAGCACTATTGGGTTGCCATTTCCATTGCGGATTGTAATAGGTCTTTGTTTGTTTTGATTAGAGCATTTACGAGTTCCATCTGAACTTTTGCCATCTGATAATCCGCCATGTTGTTTTTGAAATCGATATTTGATTGTTCGAGTAATCCGGAGCGGATTTCGCCACGACCGATTACGGGTTTTCCGGAATCAGCTGTTTCGACAAAAAGTCCGTCTTTTACTTCGTATAGCCCACTTGGGTTGTGGAAGTTAGCGGTTGCAATTTTGTAGAGTGGAACGGAACGATTTCCGCCGTCGGCTTTACCGTAGATAGTTCCATCGTTTTTAATTTCGTATTCGTCGTATTTACCGAGGAATTTGCCGTTATTCGGGTCAATCCAGAGTTTGATATTTGTTGTTGGAATGCTCATTGCTCCGCCTTTAAGGGCAGTTTCTTCGTACAAATCTGCGCTTACGGATTTTGTGCCGGACATGATTTCACCTTTGTCGTTAAGGATGTAGCCTTGGACGGTTGAACCGTTTGTGGCACGGTACACGCCTTCGGAGTCAAAGGTAAATTCGCCGAGACGAGTGTAGGAAACTTGTCCTTCCGGATTTCTCAATACGAAGAATCCTGTTCCTTCAAAGAAAAGGTTTTCGTTTGACGTACCTGGAGTTGACTTACCTTGACCGAAATTTTTGATATTCTGGTCTATTACTGCACCGCCGAGGAATGTTTTGAAAGTAGTTTTGTTTTCTCTGAACCCTGGGGTGTAGACATTTGTCAAGTTATCCGCAAGCACGTCCATCCATTGAATGGTTGCTTTTTGGGTATTCACGGCTGTTGTATAAAGATCATTCATCTTCTCGGCCTTTCTTTCTGTTATCTCTGTTTTGGTCTCTGCGTTCTCTTTGGTTCAGTTCGTCGTATTCGATATTGTTTTGTTCGAATTTTTGTCTGAGAAGCGGGAGATTTTCTTTTAGGTAAGCTTCTGCCACCTGAGAAGACGGGAGAAAATCTGCGGAGATTTTACCGTCCCTTGATACTCTTATAATGACAGAAATGTTATTGTCAAAATCTATTCTAATAGGTTGGTTGTTATCCATTGATTTGGCTAACATATCAGCCAATGTTTTAGAAACCTGTACTGATTTTTCGGCGGCTTTAGGAGCCATTTCGTTAAGGTTTACTTCTCCGTTTTGTACGAGGTTAGTGAAAACTTCGACATCGGCTTCGTTCATCGCTATGTTGTCGAATTTTACGACATTTTCAATTGTGATTCCGGATTTTGTGTCAACTTTTTTGACTCCTTCTTCACGAGTAACTGTTTTTTCGGAGTTATTAAGTACGTTGTTTTTGTTTGCAATAGCGATGTTTTCAGCCATTGTTGAAAGAATAGCTGATTCTTCTGCTAAATCTTTTGCAGAACTTCCGAGTTTGTTGTCGGAATTTTGATTGTCGTTATTCATGAATGACGAGAATGGTTGCCCATCTCCCGAAAAGTTCATATTCGGGTTCATTTGAGGCAAAATATCCTTGTTGTCTTGAATATTGAAGTCATTATTAATCATATTGTTGTTATCGGCAGAATCCTTGTTATCCTTGACAAAGTTGTTTTTTATTTCCTCTGATTGATTGAGGTCTTTTTTTTGTAATTCTTCAACGATTGAATTAAGCCCATCGAACGCTTTGTCCAGATTCTCGGAGTTTTCATCTTCTTTTTTCGCGGAATCTTTGCTGTCGGACTCTTTGACGTTTTCTTGTTTTTTAGTTTCTTGAGTCTCTTGAGTTTTTGACTCTTTTTCAAGCCCTTTTAACTCTTCTGAAAAATTTGCGGAAGAGTTTTTTGTTTGGGATGTTTGAGTTGTTGTTTGTGCTGACTTTGCACGATTTACTGTTGATGATTCAATATTCATATTATCTATTCCATATTATCGAGTTCGGATTCTTGTAGAAGTCTTTTTAGTTCTTCTTCCTCTTCTTCTTCAAGTTCTCTTGAGTGAATGAAGAATCTTTGGACACCGATTTCTGAAAACTGTTTGAGTTCTTTCGCTTTTTCTTCTTCGATGTAAGCATCTTTTTGCTTTTCTTTGTGTTTTTCAAGCACTTTTACGGCTTGTTCACACTTGACCAGTTTTTGCTTCTCTTCGTCCAGAATTGCCTGAACCCTTTTTCGTTCGGCTTCCAGAGCATCAGCTTTGTCCCAAAGGTGATGGAGATATTTGTCGTAGTATTCCATCATTCGGAAGTCTTTTTCATTTTTTTTGTTTTGAATTGTCTGCTGAATTTCCGCATTGTTCTTACGAATATTTTCTTCTGCTATATAGACTGCTTGTTGCGCTTTTTGGGTGATGAGCAACTGTTCTTCTTTTTTTCGAATTCTAAAATCTAATATTTTTTGCAATCTGTATATGAAGGGCATAATATATTCTCACAAATGTATTATGGCAGTTTTTTTGCAAACTTGATACATCTATTTGTATGAATTTAATGATATAAAAAAGTATGTCAAATTAGTGCATTTTTTACACTTAATAAATAGCTCTAAAGTATTAGTATGAAGGGGTTTACAGACTATTATTTTTGCGTTAGCATGTGGGAGTATAAAAAGAAAGTGTGTGCGAATGATTCAACCTGTAAGTGCCTTTAGCCCTCGGGCGACATTCAGAGGGACAAACAACACGGTAGGAAAAAAATCATCGAGAGTGCCATCAAACTCCAATATTGCCCTGCTTAATGCGGGAGGTGTTGCAGCTGCGGCCGGCGGAATAACAACGGCAGTGGCAAGAGGTTATACATCCTCTTGGGCTCACGCAGGAGTTTTAGGTTTATTCGGTGCATTTTTAGCGTTATTCTTTATGACTCCGCAATTGATTGACAAGTCAGCAACAAAGAGTGCCGTTAAAAAAGGCGGAACTGAGGCTGCTGCAATGACTAAGACCGGTCAAGTTATAAAGATGGCGGAAGAGCATCTGATACCAGCAAAGAAGCTGGTACAATTTAGATCAGATGGCACAACTCCTAATTCTTAATGTTGTGTTTTCCTAGTCCAAAACCGTTGTAGAGAGCGTTAGCGACTGCGCAGAGTCCGACGCCAATAGAACCGACTTTTGCCATTTTACCCTTGGAGGCTAGAGCAAAACCGGAGCATATGATTGCGGGTAGCCAATTACCGAGTCCGTAAAGAAATCCGTAAACTGTGCCTTTGATTTTACCTATAATTGCGGGTAATCTAAGTTTTGATCTTACATCAAAAACTTTTTCTCTCATTCCGTTTGAAAAGAAGCTAACGTTATCAGTTGTACGAGATGAAAAATAGACTCTGTCTAAGTATGCAGCTTGGGCATCTTCTTCGCCTACTCGAGCGTAGTGTCCGGCAATTTTGCAAGCATCATAAAGTCCCGCACTCATTCCGAGTGCGCCGACTGTTCTGCAAGCTATTTTACCGGCCATATTCATTAGTTAGCGCCTTTCATTAATTCCGGATTTGGATTGTTTTGAGGTTGTTGTTTTGGGTCCTTATTAGCCGGAACATACTTAATTTCAGTTTCGGCTGAGCGTTTTAATAATATTGTGGAAGCTTCAAGCACGTCTTCTTTGTCGGCATTAGGATTTTCCTGAATTTGCTTTAAGAGCGTTTCAGTATAGTCGTTGCCGCTTGCAAGTTGTGATGAGAACGCACTCAGTGCAGCTATTCTTACCAATTTTTCAGGGTCTTGAAGCATTTTGTTCAATAGTGCGTTTAAGGCTGCATCATCGTATCTGTCTCTGTCTTCATCCAGTCTGGTGAGAACTTCCTTAGATGCCATTAGTCTCAACTCTGTGTTAGGATTGTTTAAATAATTTTCTAAAGACATTATGTATTCATCAGTCAGAGCTACGATTCGTTTTTTCTTACTTTTCTTCTCAAGTTCTTTTTGTTCTGCTTCTCTTGCATCAAGTTCATTTATAATTTTATTAGATGTTTCTAAATTTTTTTCTTCTTGGGTTTGGTTTTCAATTTCCGGTGTGCTGTTTTTTGCAGGTTCAGCTTGAATGCTTGCAGTTGCATCATTGTTTTTCGCATCAGAACCTTGTATATAATTATAGTTATTTAAGTAGTATTGAGGCGGGTAAGAATTTACAGCTCCTGTCTCTTGATTACTTTTTTTAATTGGATTTTGCGCATATTGTGTTTCACGTAAAGTTTCGGTATTGGTGGAACTTGTTTTTTCTGTTGAAATTTGTTGCGCTTCATTTTGAGCAGAACTATTTGATGCGGACGGTACTTGTTCTGCTATGATTTGAGGTTGTTGTGAGAAATTTTCTTGCGGAGCAGCATAAGGTTGTGGCTGTGGTTGCGCATAATAATTTCCTTGCTGAACGTAGGATTGCGTTTGAGGCTGTACATAATAATTTGGTGTTGCATAAATTCCCGGCTGAGATGCTTGATAAAAACCGCCTTGCGGAGTGGCATTAACGGTCGGGTTACTTATATGGATGGTTACACCGGAATAATTCGCCGGAATTTGTTGATTTGGATAGCTTATCGGATTAGTCATAGTTTACCTTCGTTCACACTTATATACTAATATAAAGGTTTATGATGACAAAAACTTGCTTGGATTTGAATAAATGTTAACTTATGTGAAGTAAATTAAGAAGTGAACATTAAATTCCTACATATATATGATGGTAGTCATGCCGTCATGCTGTAAAGTGTAATAGGTACTGAGTGTACTTATCTGTATACTTGGCGGAGAAGAGGTAGAAAAATTGAAAAAATTCAAGTTCCGATTACAGGTCGTGCTTGATATGCGTGAAAATGAGTTGGAACAGCGCCAAATGGAAGCAGCAAAAATTATGGCTGTTTTGAGAGAACAAGAGGCGAAACTCAACGATATTATTCAATCTCAAGTCCGCAATAACAATCAGATGGAAACTCTGTACACGCTTGATACGCTTGATATTCAGCAATTGGAGGCTCACAGAGATTTTGGTCTTAAACTGATTGTGGACATCGGGAATCAAGAAAGAGTGATAGCCAATACAAAGGCTATTTTAGAGAGAAAAATGACGGAAGTCAGAGAGGCTCATAAAAAAGTCGAAGTTCTTAAAAAACTCAAAGAAAAACAAGAAAAACAGTATTACAAAGAGTTTCTGGATTCCGAGATGAAAGAATTGGATGATATAACATCAGCAAGGTTTAATATAGGATGACACAGGCATTATTTGACAGCTTAAATAGTATACAAACGACTTTGTCAAACGAACGGGCAGCAGATAAAGTTGCGACTTCCGACATGGGTAAAACCAATGAGTTTCAGAAGGTTTTTGATTCTCAAAATAATGAAGTGTCATCTCAATCTTCTCCATCAACTATCGGTGATATTAAGAATTCAACTACAACAAATGGTAGCTCTTCCGATAAATTAGCAGAGCTTAAGAAAATTTTGGAAGATGCTACTCGGGATGCAAATGAGGAATCAGCATTGGATTTGACACTGGCAAAAGATATTAATGACGTAATATCGCAATTGAAGGATTCGTTGGACTATGTTGACGAATCGACGGATAAAACGGAAGATGAAACTTCTGAGGGCTTGGCGTTAGTAGATCCATCACTCCTTTTTGAACAAGTCTTGTCCTGTATTAACAAGGATGAAGTCGCTTTACCACAGGTGAATGTGGAAAATACAGATGATTTAAATACTGTTACGGATGAGGTTATAGAGCTTGTTTCAGAAACGGTCAGTGATGATTCAGAGGTTACGGAATCTGGTGAAGATATAACGACTACGCTTGACGACGAAGCGATAAAAGAATTGAATATTGAATCTATAGAAGCGGAAACGGATTCAGAAATGGCTGATGATTCGTTAATGAATAAACAATCAGCAGAGGAACATAGTGTTAAATCTATGTTGAACCAAGATTCCGTGACATTTGACTTGAAAGTTGACAAACCTGTAGAGGCGCAGAATCCGCAGGCTTCGGCAAAACCGGTTGAGATCAGTTCAAATAAAATAATTGAACAGATAACTAAACAAATGGAAGGGCTTTATAATAATTCAAAGGTCAATATTGTATTAAATCCGGAGTCTTTAGGAAAGGTTAATATTCAACTTATAAACACAAAAGATGGTTTGACGGCACAATTTATGGTTACGACCCAAGATGCGAAAGATTTGTTAACGAAAGGACTTGATGGATTAAGAGAATCATTAACTGCACACGGTGTTGGAGTTGAGAATGTGTCAGTGAAACTAAATAATACTCAAAAAAGTGAAAATAACCAAAATTGGACGGAGCAAGATGGTTCACGAGGCGGGAACAAAGGTCAAGATCAACCGAACCGTGAAGAGAAAGAAAAAGGGCTTTTCGAAAAGATGATGGCTCAAACGGAAGATAATAAAAATGGTAGTGTATAAAATATAGAGGACTGGAGAGAACTATGACGGCAGTAAATACTGAAATTACGAATATGCAAAGTCAAACTGCGTACAACAGCGCTGCAACTACAAAGAATGCAAAAGGCACAACTTCTAAAAATGACAGTAATATGTTTTTAAAGTTGATGTTGCAACAACTTCAAAACCAAGACCCGACTCAGCCTACGGATAATACTGAATGGTTGGCTCAGTTGGCTCAATATTCATCTCTTGAGCAGATGACTCAGATGAATCAAGGATTGTCAGATTGTATGGGTTATATTAAGGCGATGTACTCTGACATGGCGGCTAATTCTGAAATCACACAGACACTTTCTCTAATCGGGAAAGAAGTTACTGTTAAGGACCCTGATGACAAAACAGGCAAGAAAACTATTTCTGGAACGGTTTCTGAAGCAAGCTTTGAGGATGGTACAGGTAAAGTTAAGATTAATGATAAGTACTATTCAATCGCTAACATTATTGCGGTAAAAGATACTGCTCAAAATCAACAATAATCAGACTTAAATATATGGCTAGGAGGAAAAATGTCACAAGCTTTACACACAGCAAGCACCGGTATAAATGCCGGACAATCACAGATTAACGTTATAGCGAATAACGTTGCAAATATCAATACTACAGCATATAAGGCTGCGAATGCTACGTTTGAAACACTTTATTCAAACAATTTGTCTTATGGTAGTGCTGCAACAAAAAAAGGTGGCGGTACAAATCCTAAACAAATTGGTTTGGGTACAAAAGTCGGTGGTATTACCAGAAACTTTACTCCTGGTCAGTTCGTTCAAACCGGTCGTGATACAGACTTGATGATTTCTGGAACAGGTTTCTTTGTCGTGCAAGATGCTGATGGTAAGCAGTATTTTACAAGAGATGGCGTATTTTCTTTAGATTCAGCGGGAAATCTCGTTAACAATGCCGGTTTTAAAGTCGTTGGTGCAGAAAGCTTGTATTCAACGGCTAGTTCGGCTACGACAGTTCAAGTTCCGAAGAATTTGAAGGTCGTTGTGACCGGTTCTGCCGATTTATCAACAAAGAAATTGAGTGAATTGAATGATTCTAGTATCAAGTCTGGTGATATTGGGCTTACTATTCTCAATCAGGATGGAACAACCGCTGATAATGTTACGTTAAATATTGCAAATACTGATATTACAGTTGGTGATATGATAGCAGCATTTAATCAATCTTTGAATGGCAAGGACGTTACTGTAGTTGATAATGGTGACGGTACGATTAGTTTTAAAACTGCAAATAACAAAACTATTAAGTTTGACGCTTCTAAAACAACTTCTAACTTTCTTGCTCAAACAGGCATGGCTGATGGCACTACTACTTCAAAGGTTTTGAATCAATCAGTTTCGTTGCAAGACATTGTTTATTACAAAGATGCAGATTCTGTTTCTTTGCAGAATGTAACCGTGGACGAAAATGGAATCATTGCCGCTTCGTATTCCGATGGCTCAATTCTAACAAAGTTTGTTGATGATGCAGGAGCTCTTCAGTGGAAATATACAACGAAGGAAGCTGTTTCTATTACAGGTGGTGATGTAACAGCCGGAGGTTCAATTTTAACCGATTCCAATTTCGTAATTGAATTAGCCACAATGGTTAACCAAGAGGGTTTGGTTTCTCTTAATCACAACCTTTGGGAGTGGGGGCCTGATGTAGGTGAAGTTTATTATGGTGTAGCCGGTGAAATGGCATTTGGATCGATTGAATCAAGTGGCTATGAAGGTTCGAATGTTGATATTGCAGCAGAGCTTTCAAACATGATTAGCGCGCAAAGAATGATTCAGATGAACTCTAGAGTATTTTCAACAGCAAGCTCTGTGATGGAAACTCTTGCATACTTAGGTCAATAATAGGTCTGAGAAAAATGGGCATGCCCGATAAATAAAAAAGCATGCCAAAAACGTAAAAATTCGTGTCAAGTTCTTAACAAAACACATGAACTTTACAAAACTTAACAATTTGAACATTGGCGAAATCCATGTGGATACATGGGTTTCGGCATGTTCGGTTAAAGCCAAAAAGTTGTTACAAACACACACTTGTACAGCACATGAGATGTATTATATAATACAGAAGAGGTCGGGAGGAAATGTTCCAATTTAGCGGACAAGCTGACAGTCACAAAACAGAAGAAGGTTTGATTCCTTCAAGCCATTGGGGCGAGGATGTTTTAATTGACAGTAATCTTATAAAAGAGCGTTTTGACGACATCAAAAACAAAATTGCACCTTATAAAACAAGAATAATTGCGGTCACTAAGTATTACGGATTGCATGCTGTAATAAACGGCTATAAAGCGGGGCTAAGGGAATTCGGAGAATCAAGAGCTCTGGATGCGGTTAAAAAGATAGAATCTCTTCCGGAGGATGTCAGAAAGAATTCTGTATTCCACTTTATAGGACACCTACAAACGAACAAGGCTGAAAAGGTTGTTGAATATTTCGATTATATTCACTCAGTGGATTCGTTAAAGGTTGCACAGGCGATTTCCAAGGCTGCCTGTCGTTTAAATAAGAGAGAGAAAGTTTTATTGCAAGTTAACAATGCTTGCGAAGAGCAGAAATTCGGATACGAAACAGAACAATTGAAGAAGGAATTTTCTCAGATTCTAAATCTGGAGTCCTTAGATGTTGTAGGGTTGATGAATATGGCGCCACTTGGAGCTGATTCGGATACGCTTCATAGATTGTTCGGTGATTTAAGGAGGCTGAGAGATGAACTTCAAGCTGAGTTTGGAGTTGAGCTTCCGGAGCTTTCAATGGGTATGAGCGACGATTATGAAATAGCCGTTGAAGAGGGCGCAACAATGATTAGAGTAGGAAGAAAGTTATTTAAGTAAATAAATGGAGGGATAAATGGCACTATCAGAAGGCTTAAAAGGGTTTGTTAATTTTTTCACTAAGAGTTTCAACGACGGAAGCGATGAGGATGCTTTCATGGATTTAGTTGATGGTGATAGCAACAACGATTACATTACAGACAGAAATCTTGCATTGGATACTATGTATGAAACAAGAGTTAAGCCTGAACGTTCTTTTGAAAGAGAATCAAAAGTAGTTAGCCATCCGAATTCATATAAATCAGGAGAAGTTACTGTTATTGAACCTCGTTCATTCAGTGAATCAGCTCAGATTGTTAAAAAATTGATTGATAAGAAAACGGTTGTTCTTCATTTAGACTTGTTGGATAAAGAACAATCTCAAAGAACAATTGATTTCGTTTGTGGTGCAGCTCATGCATTAAACGGAACTCCTCAAAAAATCAGCGATATGGTATTCATTTTTACTCCTAGTAACGTTTCTCTTTCTGTAGAAAACGGTGCTACACAAAGCAAATTCGCTGAATCTTTGTGGAACAAACCTTTGTAAGAAGAAGTTTGAAAAAGTTTTAAATAATATATTGATTTGTGATAGTTGGATTTTCAGGATGCATTTTTGCATCCTTTTTATTATCTTTAGGGAATAGTGTTTATTGAAGCCTGTGTTATAATATCAACACTAGGAGGTTTTTATGTTGCAAAAAATGATAACTTATATGGAATGTTCAAGAATATTTTCATTACCGATGACGATTTTGTCTTGGTTTGTTATTTTTGTTTATTCACTGATAGATTCTGGCAATGTGTTCTATGGTTTGCTGGCTCTTGTCGGTTTGTGTTTTGCACATTTGGGTACAAATCTCTTGGACGACTATTTTGACTACAAATCTCTTATTAAGCGTGTTGAGTTTGATAAAGCTGAATATTTGAAAAATTCGCAGAAAACGAAGTGCAGATACTTGATAAACGGATTGTTAAAAGAGCGGGATGTGTTGTTGTTGGTCGGAATTTATTTTCTGATTGCGTTACTTGCCGGCTTATTCTTGTTTATAAAGTGCGGTAACGGTGTTGCATATTTCGCATTAGGTGGAGCACTAATTGCGTTGATTTATCCGTTCGTATCAAGAATTTATCTATCAGAAGTTGCCGTTGCGTTGGCATATGGGCCGCTGCTTTTTGGCGGAGTCTTCTATGTTATGACTGGAACTTATTCAATGGATGCAATCTTGTTGGCTTTACCAACGATGTTTATGACGGTGGTTCTATTGTATGTTCACACTATTATGGATTATGAATTTGACAAACACGAAGGGAAAATGACTATTGCAAATAAATTTGACTCAAGGTTGGATGCGCTAGTGGTATTAAGATGGATTTTGGTGCTGGCGTACCTTTCAATTATACTTCTGTGTGTTCTTGATATTCTTGATTGGCAAATTTTTGCTGTATATTTAACAATTCCGATGGCAATAGATTTGCATTCATCAATGAAAATTTATGCATGTAATCCGGAGAAACTTCCTCCTAAAAAGTGGTATCATTTTCCGATGGAGAATATGAAAACATTTGAAAAACGTGGAGCTGCAGCTTTTATGACAAGGATGTTACAGGCAAGAAATTTGATGATATATTTTTCAGTATTTTTAACAATAGGTATAATTCTTTCACTTGCAATCTAAAGAATATGTAAAGACCCCGAAAATGTGTGATAAACTTGAAATATGGAAAGTAAAGGAGAGGAAGAATTATGATACCTATTTTAGATTCAAAAAGACAATACGCAAAAATCGGCAATGAAGTTGAAAAAGCTGTTTGTGAAGTTTTACGTTCAGGACAATACATCCTTGGACCAAACTGCAAAGCTTTGGAAGTTGAACTTGCAAAATATATCGGATGTAACTACACAGTTGCTCTTAACTCAGGAACAGATGCTTTGCACTTAGCTTTAAGAGCTCTTGATATAGGCGCAGGTGACGAAGTTATCACAACTGCATTTACATTTGTTGCTACAACAGAAGCTATTGGTATCGTTGGTGCAACTCCTGTTTTCGCTGATATTGATAAGGATACTTTCAATATTGACCCATCAAAAATTGAAGAATTAATTACACCTAAGACTAAGGCAATCATTCCGGTTCACCTTTACGGTCAACCTTGTGAAATGGATAAGATTATGGACATCGCAAAACGTCATAACTTATACGTAATTGAAGATTGTTGTCAGGCTATTGGTGCTGAATACAAAGGACAAAAAGTTGGTACATTCGGTGATATCGGATGCTACAGCTTCTATCCGACTAAAAACCTTGGCGGTATGGGCGATGGCGGCTTGATTACCGTAAACAGCGAAAATCTTAAAAATAGAATTATTGCTTTGAGAAACCACGGTGGTGCTGTAAGATATTATCACGATGAAATCGGTGTAAACTCTCGTTTGGATGAAATTCAAGCTGCTATTTTGAGAATTAAACTTAACTACATTGATGAATGGAACAAGGAAAGAAGAGCTCACGCTGCTACATACAACGAATTGTTTGCTGGTTGTGCGGATATTCAAACACCTAAGGAACTTCACGATACATATTGTGTTTACCACCAATACACAGTTAAGATTCCTAACAGAGATAACATCCACAAAATGCTTCAAGAAGCAGGCATCGGTGCAATGCTTTATTATCCGGTTCCTCTTCACTTACAAAAAGTTCACGCTCATCTCGGATTTACTAAGGGAATGCTTCCAAACACTGAAAAATGTACAGAATTGGTTATTTCTCTTCCGATGTTCCCTGAGTTGACTCTTGATGAACAAAAAACAGTTGCTTCAACTTTGATAAGCTGTGTTGAGAAATCAAAAGCACTTGCATAGTTGGGTGAATTTAGTGTATATTAAAAGGGTGAACGATTAGTTCACCCTTTTTTGAATAAAAATTATAAGTAGAGGAAGCAAATATGAGCAATATCGTAATTTATTCAACAAAACCTATGGCTGAGTTGGAAGCTGTTTTGGCTGATATCGATGAGGCAGATATAAGAACTGTTGATATAAAACAAATGAAGGACTATGCACTTTTAAACCCGTCTTTGATGATTGTTGAAAACATTGACCTTGCAAAAGATGCATTGATGACAAATAAATTTCCATGCCCGATATTGTTCTTTGGTCCTGTAAGAAGAGATGTTACGGTTAGAGCTGAAGGCTACGATTTTATCGCAAATCCAGCTAATACTGATGAATTGATTGTACGTGTAAATGCTCTTCTTAGAATCAAGATGATAAAAGATAAACTTGAAAGAGTCAGCACAACTGATGATTTGACAGGTTTGCACAATAGAAAATATTTGCAAGAACGTCTTGAAGAAGAAATTTCACGTTCAAAACGTTATGGTACAAAACTTTCTTGCATTTTGTTTGATATTGACTTTTTCAAGGTCGTAAACGATATGTATGGTTATGAATGGGGCGATATTCTTCTTAAAAACATTGCAAACAAATTGAATGCTATGATAAGAAAAGAAGATATTTTGACAAGATACGGAGATGAAGAATTCCTTCTGGTATTGCCGAATACTTCTGAAGACAATGCATTCTTGTTTGGTGAAAGATTTAGAAGAGAAGTTGAGAAAATGGAATTTATTCCTGCCGGTGAGGAAGAAGCTCATAAGGTAACAATATCTGGCGGTATTTCAACTTATCCTTGTATGCCGGACGTTGATGAAGACGCTAATACAGTTATCAGATATGCTGAACATGCTTTGTATAACGCAAAACACAGAGGTAAAAACAAGATTGTCCAATTCTCTCAAATGAATTTGGAAATGTAATTAGAGATGTTTTTTGACAAGCTCGGTTCTGTAACGTTTGTATTGACTGTTTAAGTCAGTTCTATCGATTGCTTTGTTGATTGCAACGATTGCGTTGTCATAGTCGTGAATTTGTTCATATGCGTATGCCAAATAAAAATATGCGTAAGCAGTATCTTCGATTTCGGCTTGATGCTTGAGTGCGTGAACTCTTTTTATGTCTACACGGGCTTTCATGTTTTCGTAAGCCAGATAGTCTTCTCTTGCGCCGAGATGGTCGCCAAGAGCTTCTTTAATTCTGCTTCTTCTTTTGTAAAGAAAATACCCTTCGTCATCTCCTTGCACTTCGGCTATTGCAAGGTTTATGTACTTCAAAGCTGCTTGCCTGTTTGTTACAAAGTTTTGTTTTGAAAGTTCGTAATACTCCCGCATTTTGTCCGTTTTTACCAAGGATGTGTCAAAAGAATAGTTGATTGTGAGTGTTTCACGCATTGACTGTGGTGGAAAATTCCCGAACGGTTGCGCTTTTTTTAATGCTTCAATTGCGGATTCGTCGTATATTTCGTCTCCGGAACTTTCTATTATGTTTGTAGAGAGAACTCTGCCGTTTCGGTCGAGTTTAAATAAGACTCTGACGTGCCCTTCTTCCAAAAAGTCCGGTGGAATCCAACTCTTTTGCAGACTGTTTTTTACTGATTCCATATAGGCGGAAAAGTCATTCTGGAGAGTTTTGTTTGTTGAGGGTCTGTTGTAGTATTCTGCGTGACAAAGGTTATAGTTTGGCAAAAATAGCATTGAAAATATGACTAATGCCAAGCGTTTTTTCACCTTCATACCCCCTGTTACTCCTATATATCTATTTTATTTGAAAATCCGGATAATATCAATGGGTGTTGAAGTGCGGTGAGACCCCGCATTTCAACACCAAAGATAAGGATTACATATTGTAGACGTACTTGTTAGATATGAACAAACTAATCATAATCATGCCTGCGATGAGGAAGTTTATGCCGACTAACATTCCGACAACCCAGAATGCTGTGGCAGGTAAACCTAATATGATTATGAATCCGATTATAAATTGCAAAAGTGCAACGAATAAATTTGTCCACCAAAGGTAAAGTGTTTTACGAGTTTGTATGGCAAATGCTGTTGAGGATATGCTTTCTAACAGGAAGTATATTCCGATAAAACTTGTGATAATTATTAAATTAAACATTGGTGCCATAAACAGCAAAATTCCGAGGATTGCCAGCATAATTCCCAGAATGATATTTAAGATAAAATGTCTTGTGTAATTTTTTGTGAGGAACGCATTTATTGTTTTGTAGATTCCGTAAACAAAAAATCCGATGCATACCATAAGTCCGAAGGTAAGTGATGTTATTTTAGGTAGCATGAGCATTCCGATTCCGAGAACAGTGAGAATTATTCCTTCAAGTAAAACAAAATTAAGAAATTTTTTTTCAGTCATTTTTATTTCTCCTTTTTATACAGGATAACGTTTTATGATTTTTTTTAATCCCCCTGTTTACTCTCTCCCTCTGAAGGAGAGGAAAATGACTTTTTAACCCAATACACTCTACCCTCTCCCGACACTTCGTGCCACCCTCTCCTCGGAGAGGGGATAATGAACTATTCAACTGTTCAACCAACTGTTCGACTCAAAAACTACAAGCTTGGAGTTTTAACAACCCAATAAACACATCATCCCCTCACCCTAGCCCTCTCCCGAAGCTGTAGGATGCGGTAAATCTTTGATTTACCGCATCAATCACACTACTGTTATTGCTTATGGGTGAGCATTGACACCTCACCCCAACCCCTCTCCTGCTAGGAGAGGGTGAACTACTCAATATTCTTGTTCACCTGATCACCTGATCACTTAATCACTAAAAACTACCAAGTTTGTAGTTTTTACCGACCAGCCCTATACATTTACCCTCCCCACTTTCCGAAGGACATAAAACTTGTAGTGTTACTCACCAGCCAAATACATTTACCCCTTGCAAAAAATAGGGTTCTATTGTAAACTTATGTTAAGCGACTAATTAAGTATAAGAAGAGATGTTTTTAACCTACCCCAAGAACAAGAAAACAAAAAATGTCTGCCTGATGGGTGCTGTTCAGATAAGCAACACATCGTTTTTCGTGTACAAAAACGACAAGGGTGAAGTAGCTCTGAAATCCGGAAAGGAAGAAAAACTGCAGAAGGCTATGGTTCAGCATATGATTGATTTGAACCCTTCTGTTAAGTGTCTTTTGAATAAATATAAAATTAAACCGGTTATTGATACGAAAATTTTGAAAGAGTTGTCAGGCGGTCATATGAATGCTACTTGCAAGGTTGCAATCGGGGTATACTCATTGTTGTCAGCAAAGTTGAAATCCGGCATAGAAGAAGAGGTTATAAAAGAGGCAGCAATGCTTCATGATTTGGGAAAGGTTTTGATTCCTTCCAAAATTATTAACAAGCCTGCCCGTTTGAATTCAAAAGAACGTGAGATTATGAATATTCACTCGACTCTCGGGTATGAACTTTTGAAAACTCAAAATATTAAGTCAGAGATTTTGAATTTGGTTAAATATCATCATCAAAACTTAAAACGTTCAGGTTATCCGGTTTTAGAGAATTCGGAACTTTCGGATATAGGAGTTCAAATAGTTTCTATTGCAGATAAATACAGTGCTCTCAGAGAAGCAAGGGTTTATCGCAGAAAGCTCAGTCGAATAGAATCCCTTTTAATTCTTTATAAAGAAGTGCTTGAGGGAAAAATCCACAAAGATGTTTACAAGGCTTTAGTTGAATATGCAAGCAAGTATGATGTCTAATTTTGAAATTCTTTTGTGATAACAAAACTTTCAGAAAAAGCTACCGGTTTGTCTTTATCGTAGTGTATTTCTGAACAGTGGTTGCGATTTTGCAGAGTAACGCTGATTCCATCGTCTTTGCAGCGTTTTGTAATCTTTGTTGTGTCATTATCAAGTCTTTCTTCTATGGTTTGGAATCCGTCTTCCTCAAATTTGATGGTTTTATTAGGGATATCAATTTCTGATAACTCGCCGTTTGGTGAGAAGAATATTGATTGCTGTTTATTCACTATTTTTTCGAGCTTACCGTTAGGATAGTAAGTTTTTTCGCCATCAGTTGCTTCAAGATTGGAATTTGGTACAAATCTCGGAGCCGGTGTCAGAAACGGATTTTTTTGAGCATATTTTATTACTGCCATATTGTATGCGGCAAGCGCTGTTGCTCCGTTCAAACTGTCTTCTGAAACAGTATTTGAAGTATTTGTAACACTTGATGACTCTTTGAAACTTGGTCTTGCGATTGGGGTAAGGCTGTTTATTTTATTAACTTGAAGCATAATTTTCTCCTGTTCTGTATGAATAGTATAAACATAAAAATGCTGGGCGGAGGCTGTTTATTAAAATATGTTAAGTGATAAAGGGGGATTGCAGGGCGCACGTAATATATTTATGTTGTATAATAAATAAAAAACAGAGAGGAAACATAAAATGCAGGTATCATTAAGCTGGTTAAATGAATTAGTAGATTTAAAAGATATTGATGTGGCTCAAATTGCGCATGAGTTGACTATGAGCGGTTTGGAAGTAGAAGAGGTTGAGGAAGTTAAGCCTAAATTTACGAACATAATTACTGCAAGAATTGAAAAAATAGATAATCACCCAAATTCAGACCACTTGCATTTGGTAACTGTTAATACTGGTTCTGCGATAAAAACCGTTGTGTGTGGGGCTCAAAACATTCAAGTCGGTCAAGTTATTCCGTACGCTTCAGTGGGTAGTAAGGTTTTGGATAGGAAATCCGGTGAACAGTTTGAGTTAACTCCGGCAGTTATCCGAGGTGTTGAATCCCAAGGCATGCTTTGTTCTGATGACGAATTGGGTGTGTCAGACAGAAATTATCAGGAAGAAGACGGCATTCTTGTTTTGAACAGGTTATTTCCGAATGTCGGTTTAGGTTTGAATGTTGAAGATGTTTTGGGCTTTGAAGAAGATTATATTCTACACACTGCTCCGACTGCAAACCGTGGCGATCAAATGTCTGTGTACGGTGTTGCAAGAGAACTTTCAGCTTTGTTTAATCGCCCGATGAACTCAAAGATTAATAAAGATGTTGAATCTCCAAAAACTTGTGATTTTAAGGTTGAGATTAAAGATGACGATGTTTGTAAATACTATTCAATCGGAGTTTTGAAAGATATAACAATTAAACCTTCTCCGGATTGGATGCAAAAAAGACTTATTTCATCCGGTGTAAGAGCAATTAACAACGTTGTAGATATAACAAACTACGTTATGCTTGAGTATGGCACTCCGCTACACGCTTTCGATTACGACAAATTAAACGGTTATTTATGTGTAAGAAGAGCTGTTGAGGGCGAAACCCTTGTAACTTTGGATGAAGTTGAGAGAAAGCTTTCTAATGACACGGTTCTTATTGCAACAGAAGACAAACCGGTATGTTTGGGCGGCGTTTTTGGTGGCGCTAATTCAGAAATCGATGACAATACTAAAAATATTGCTTTGGAAGCTGCTTATTTCGTTCCTTCTGCAAACAGAAAGAGTGCAAGAAGCGTAGGATATCGTTCTGATGCTTGTGCAAGATATGAACGTGGTGTTGATATTGAAGCAATCAAACCGGCTTTAATGAGAGCGGTTGAGCTTTTGGAAAAATATGCGGATGCAAAATTTGAAGGTTCTGTGGAAACAGGTCAAAATAAATTGGCTCCGATTGATATAACTTTGCGTTATGCGCAAATTAAGAGATTGTTGGGATGTGAAATCGAAACTGAAAAATGTCTCGCAATCCTTGAAAAACTTGGTTTTGAAGTCTTGGGCGGTAATGAAGCCGCTTGCAAGGTAAGAGTTCCTTCATTCAGAGCGGACGATGTAACAAGAGAATGTGACTTGATTGAGGAAATTGCAAGAATTAACGGTTATGACAAAATCACTCCAACTCTTCCTAATAAGTCAAATCCTGCGGAGATTTCTGTAGCAGAAAGAGTTATCAATAAGATTCATAACATAATGTTGGGTTGTGGTTTGAATGAACTTCAAACTTCATCACTTATCGGTGAACCTTTGTTAAAACAATTCAATATGGTTTATGACAAAGAAAACGCTGTGTTTGTTGAAAATCCTGCATCAGAAGACTTTACGATGCTTAGACAGACATTGATTGCAAGTCTTTTGAACTGTATGAAATACAATTATGATAACGGACAGAGAGATTTCTGGGGATATGAGATTGGTAGAACTTATCTCAAGGTTGCCCCTGCGGATGAAAAAAATACCGGTGTTAAGGAAACTCAGGTGTTGGCTGGTGTTATAACTGGTAATGTTCAAAATTCTTTGTGGCAGCAAACCGGTGAGGTTGATTTCTATACGGTAAAAGGTATCGTGGACAAGGTTCTTGAAGAGTTTGGACTTTCAAGAAGAATAAAATTTGCGCTTTTGGCAGATTCGCCGCTTGCAGATTCTCACAAGAGCTTGCACCCATACAAAACAGCTGTTTTGACAATGCTTGGCAAAAAGCCGGAAGTTATCGGTTATTATGGTGAAATTCATCCGGAATTGAAGGGTAAATTGAAATTGAATCAAACTGCGTTCTTGTTCAAGTTGGATTTAGATATGTTAATATCTGCGGTGAATGAAACTGTTCCGAGATACAAAAAATTGCCTCAGTTCCCTGAAGTACAAAGAGATTTGGCTGTGATTGTTCCATCTAAAACAACTTGGGATGAATTAGAAAAGGTTGTTAAGAAGGGTGTGGACAACAAGGTATTCAATGGTTGCAGAGTATTTGACGTATATGAAGGCGAACACGTTAAAGAAGGTTTCAAATCTGTTGCGTTTAGAATTTGCTTGCAAGATGCTAATGCTACATTGACGGATGATGCGATTGAAGCTCAAATGGCAAATGTGAGAGCTGTTTTAGCGAAAAATATTCAAGAATTATCTTTTAGAGAATAGGAAATTATGAATAACACTCAAGACAGAGCGTCGAGATTCAACGAAATTTATGAAAATGACGTTAAACCAAACATTTTAAAGTACGAGGAACTTCGGAAGGAGCAACATAAATTTTCGTTGTGGCTAAGATTGTTTATGGTAATCTTTTTTGTTTTGGCGTTTGTAGCAACTGTAAATTTACAGAATGCACATGCATTTAGTGATTGCGAATCAAAGCTTGTGCTGTTAGCGTTATCTATTCCTGCAATGATAATCTTTATGATTGATTACAATTTAAATAAAGCATTTGTTCAAAAAATTAAGACCGAATTCATGTCGTCTCTATTGAGTGCCTTTGGAGATATTAGTTGGCAGCCGAATACAGATGTTATATCTGATGCAAAACTCAATGTGAGTGGTTTATTTCCATCTTTCTCAAAAAGAAAAAATGATGACGAATTTGTAGGGATGTATAAAAATGTGACATTTCGTATCAGTGAACTTGATTTGACTTTTTGCGGATCAGGCTCGTATAAGTACATGCCGGAATCTGCGTTTAAAGGGGTTGTTATCACTTTTAATACAAATAAGACAATCAAAAGCCGGGCTATAATTGCAAAAAAAGGTGATATAACTCGTGTGAACACTGCTCAAACTGTATTAAAAGAATGGTTCTTTTTGGTTAAGATTGGCATACTATTTTTAATGGCTTCTATCTTGAAACCACTTCTTTTATGTGTACCAATACTGATTGCTATATTACTTATGTGTATAATTGCCAAACGAAAACTGATTATAGATAAAGTCCAATTGGAGTCTTATGATTTATGCAAAGATTACAATGTTTACTCTTTAGACCAGATAGAAGCAAGATATTTGCTAACGCCTTCCTTTGTTCAAAGATTTTTGAGTCTTAAAGATGTCTTTGATACAAATGATATTAAGTGTTCATTCTTTGGTGATGAGATAATGTTTGCTATCAGTATGGATGATAATTTATTTGAAATCGGCGCTTTGAATAAATCACTGACGGATTCTTCTGCTATCCAAAAATTTTACAATGAACTTTCAAGCATATATGATATGATTGATTATTTTAAGCTTGATGAAAAAACTGGGCTATAATTCGAGGAATAAGGAATGAGCTATAAAGAGAGAACATTAAAATTTCATGAGATTTATCGCACAAAATTGGCACCGATTCTTGAACAGTATGAGTTTGAAAGAAGACAAGAATTTGCGAAATTTTTATTATGTATCTTTTTTGCGGTTCTGTGTTTTATAGCGCCAATTGGATTGTTTATGTTGGGACGTCCCTGGGATGGGCAAAATGTCAACTATTTCATTGTTGGGATGTTCATTTTTATTGCTGTTGGTATGGTTGCAGTTTACCAGTGTAAAGATGTTCCGAAAAATTTTGCGATGAAATTGAAATGTGGCTGTTTACGTTATGTATTGAAACTTTTTGATGATATTAAATGGAAGAACAATGCATACGTAATTGGTAATATTAAACTTAATAACAGCGGTTTGTTTGGAGATTTTAACAGACGGCAAACAGATGATGAGTTTGTTGGAAGTTTCAAGGATGTTTCATTTAAAATATGCGAAACTGCAATGCAGTATGAAAGTGGTTCGGGTAAGAACAGAACGTGTATTTCTGTTTTTAAAGGGGTTGTGATATCTTTTAAATCAAATAAAACTATCAAAAATCGTACAATTATTGCTACAAAAGGTGATTTAACAAAGAAAAATTCGTATTTGCTATTGTACATATCACTTATTTGGATTGGTTTTGACTTGTTTTTAAAGTCAATGAATATTGTTGCTGTGCTAGTGATTGTAGCAATTGCAGCGCTTATAATATATTTTGTAAGTAAAAATCAAGAGGGCGAACCCTTAAACGAAGTTACATTGGAAGACCCTCGTTTTTGTAAAAAGTTTAACGCATATTCGTCTGATCAGGTTGAGGCAAGATATCTTTTGACGACTGCGTTTATTGAACGGTTTCAGAATTTGAATACCGCATTTGGGGCAAAGAAGGCAAAATGTTCGTTCTTTGATGATGAAATTATGTTTGCAATCAGTACGAATAAAAACCTGTTTGAAATTGGTTCTTTGTTTAAATCTTTAAATGACCCGACATCAATAAATGCGTTTTATGATGAACTGTCGAGTATATATGATATGGTTACATATTTTAAGCTGGATGAAAAGATAGGTTTATAATTTTTGTAGTGGCGGGTTTACGAAGTAAACTCGCCACTACTTAAGCATACCTCGTGTTTATTTGTGTTTACGATTTCTTTAATCCGCTCAGATATCTCATAATAAGTCTAAAAGAAGGTAACTTCACGGCATTTTCTTTGAACGCAAATGTGTATTCTTTAGATAAATTGCACAATTCCATTGATTTTGGAGTTTTGAATATACCGAGAATTTTGTGTCCGGATGGCGCCAATTTATCTTTTGTGTCACAAAATTTTATAAATATTGCATCATTTTTACTTCCTATTTTAGCGGCTTTTTCCTGCATTTTTGAAAGTTCTTTAGGTGAAAACATATTACCTGCGCCTTGCATTTTGAAGCGTGCGCCAAAATTTGTCGAATCTGTTTTAGAAATATTCATTCTTACTCCTTTTTTGTTTTTAAAAACCTATAAAAAATAAACTTGCTAGTATTGTGAATTTATTCTAAAATGTGACTATGAAGAGATTTTTAATTATATTAATGATGCTGATAGCGTTACCGGTTTTTGCGGACACAATGCCTTTTTATATGAATTCTATTCCGAAAGGTACAATCGGACTTTATCAGACGGATTCCACTTTGACTCTGTATACTGAGCCGGAAGCAAATGCTGGTGTTATAAAGAAATTTGAGTTTTCTTATTTGCCGGAATCTATGCCTGACAATGTTTTTGCGCTCCTTCTTAATGACAGAAAGCTTGGTTTTTTATATGTTTCCGATATTGGGGATGATGGCTGGGTTCAGGTTATTTATGACAAAATGACCGGAGCGAAAGGTTGGGTTCAAACGGAGGACAAAATGCAGTTTTTACCGTGGCTGAATTTTTATAACCTCTATGGCAGAAAATACGGTTTACGATTGTTGAAAGATGCTCCGGACGAGATAGAGGTTTTGCACGCTAAGAGCGAAGACAACTCTCAAACTGTATCAAAACTTAATTATGTGAAACAAATAAAATTGACTGCGATGCGTGGTAATTGGGCATTAGTGTCTGTTTTTGATTTGGATAAGGTTCCAAAAACTGGTTATATGAGATGGCGTAGCAGTGAAGGTGTTATTTACGCATTCCCTAACATAAAATAGTCGCCCCTCTTGAAAGTTTTGGCGATTTTTTGTAGAATATACGTATACTTAAGAAGAGGAAATATATAAATGTTCGAACGTTTTACGGAAAAAGCCATAAAGGTTATAATGTTGGCTCAGGAAGAAGCTCGTAGACTTGGTCATAACTTTGTCGGAACAGAGCAGGTTCTTCTTGGTTTGATTGGTGAAGGAACGGGTATTGCGGCCAAAACTCTTAAATCAATGGGAGTTACTCTAAAAGATGCTAGAGTTGAAGTCGAAAAAATTATCGGCAGAGGTTCCGGTTTTGTAGCTGTTGAAATCCCTTTCACACCTCGTGCAAAAAGAGTTTTGGAGTTGTCTTGGGATGAAGCAAGACAGCTTGGTCATAATTACATTGGAACAGAACACTTACTTCTCGGTTTGATTAGAGAAGGTGAAGGTGTTGCAGCAAGAGTTCTTGAAAACCTTGGCGTTGACTTGAACAAGGTTAGAAGCAATGTAGTTAAGATGTTAGGTGATTCTAAACCTACTGCGAGTGCAGGTGCGGGCAACTCTACAAGTTCAAGTTCACAGGCAAGCAAGGTTAAAACTCCAAGTTTGGATGAATTTGGTACAGATTTGACTTTGGCGGCTTCAGAGTTGAGGCTTGACCCTGTAGTCGGCAGAGAAAAGGAAATAGAACGTGTTATTCAAATCCTTGCAAGAAGAACAAAAAACAACCCTGTACTTCTTGGTGAACCTGGTGTTGGTAAAACAGCAGTAGCGGAAGGTTTGGCAATCAGAATCGTTAATAGCGAAGTTCCGGATATTCTTGAAAATAAGAAAATCATTCAGCTTGATATGGGGCTTTTGATTGCAGGAACTAAGTACAGAGGTGAATTCGAAGAACGTCTTAAGAAAATTATGGACGAAATTCGTCAAGCAGGAAATGTTATTCTTGTAATCGATGAAATGCACACTTTGATTGGTGCAGGCGCTGCAGAAGGTGCTATTGATGCTGCAAATATTTTGAAACCTGCTCTTTCAAGAGGCGAAATCCAAGTTATAGGTGCTACAACTTCTGACGAGTACAGAAAGTATATCGAAAAAGACTCTGCTCTTGAAAGAAGATTCCAACCTGTAATCATTGACGAACCGTCAATTGACGAAACAATCGAGATTATTCGTGGATTGAAACCTAAATATGAAGAACACCATAATCTTATTATTTCAGATGATGCTATTGTGGCTGCAACTAAGCTTTCAAGCAAATATATTAACGATAGATTCTTGCCGGACAAAGCTATCGACGTAATAGACGAAGCAAGTTCTAAGGTTAGATTGAAGGTTTGCACTCTTTCTCCGGAAGGAAAAGAGCTTGAAAAAGAATTAAAAGGCATAATCAGAGAAAAAGAAGAAGCTATTAGAAACCAAGAGTTTGAGAAGGCTTCTGCTTTGAGAGATGACGAAGCTAATATGAAAGACAAGATTCGTGAAGTGTCTGAAGAATGGCGCCGTCAAAATGATGCCAACAAACCTACTGTTACAGAAGATGATGTTGCTGAAGTTGTTGCGACAATGACCGGTGTTCCTGTTACTAAGCTTACAGAAGGCGAATCCGAAAGATTACTTAAGCTTGAAGAAACATTACATAACAGAGTTATAGGTCAATCAGATGCAGTAACCGCAATTGCAAAGGCTATTAGAAGAGCAAGAGTTGGTTTGAAATCACCAAACAGACCTATCGGAAGCTTTATTTTCTCTGGCCCTACCGGTGTTGGTAAAACCGAATTGGCAAAGGCTCTAGCAGAAGCTATTTTCGGCAGTGAAGACAACATGATAAGGGTTGATATGTCAGAATTTATGGAAAAACATTCAACTGCAAAACTTATCGGTTCACCTCCTGGATACGTTGGTTATGACGATGGCGGTCACTTAGCGGAACTTGTCAGAAAGAAACCTTATTCAGTTATTCTTTTTGACGAAATCGAAAAGGCACACCCTGATGTATTTAACATAATGTTGCAAATCTTGGATGATGGACGTTTGACTGATGCGAAGGGCAGACATATCAACTTCAAGAATACGGTAATCATTATGACATCAAATGTTGGTGCAAGTATGATTTCTACTGCAGGTAAGTTAGGCTTCTCAACAGCTGAAACTGCTAAGCAAGACAAGTATGAAAAGCTCAAAGAAACTGTTAACGAAGAGTTGAAGAAAGCTTTCAGACCTGAATTCTTGAACCGTATTGATGATATTATTGTATTCTCTCACTTGAGCAAGGAAGAAATTCGTCAAATTGTTGATTTGATGATGAAAGATTTGTTCAAGAGACTTTCAGAGAGAGACTTGTCAATCGAAGTTACGGATGAAGTTAAGGATTATCTTGCAAAAGACGGTTATAACGAAGCATATGGCGCAAGACCGTTGAGAAGATTGATTCAGAAGAAAATCGAAGATCAACTTGCTGAAGAAATTCTTACGAATGCATATCAGCCGGGCGATACAATTCTACTCAAGTTAGTAGATGATAAAATTGTGTTTGAAAGAAAAGCAGCTGAAACACAGCCTGCTCCTCAAGAAGCATAATTACAGATGAATTTTAAGGGCGGGATTTGAGTTAAACTCAAATCCCGCCCTTATTTAATAAAATTCATGATATAATTAAATAAAAGACAGCCCAAGGAGAAAACAATGACTTTAAGAAATGAACGTGTACGAAAAGAATTAATGCGTGATATATCAGAAATCTTGCGACGTGAGGTTCGAGGATTGGAAGGTGTTGTATCTGTCCTTGATGTTGAGGTTTCACACGACAATTCGTATGCAAAGGTTATTTATAGTGTTTTGGGGACTCCGGAACAGGTGGAAAAAGATAAGGCTATTATTGAGAAGAATACCGGCAAAGTTCGTTTTGAGATTGGTAAGCGAATTAGATTGCGCGTAACTCCGGAAATCAAATTTGTGTATTC
>CAKVMU010000001.1 GCA_934773085.1 uncultured Candidatus Melainabacteria bacterium | reverse complement strand
ACAGAACAACAGCTATTTGCGTTTTTGCCTTTCCTTAAGAAATACAAGATTGAGATTCCAATAATACAAAGAGATTATGCTCAAGGTAGAATTGAAAATGAAACAATCAGACTTACATTTCTTGATGCGTTGTATCAATGTGTCACAAGTGCTACTCCTATTAATCTGGACTTTATATATGGAAGTATCTCTAATGATAATATATTCCAGCCGTTGGATGGGCAACAAAGACTTACCACATTATATTTATTGTATTTGTATGCTTACAAAAAGGATTATCCAGAAGACGAGTCTATATGCGATATTTTTGCAAGATTTTCATACCAAACAAGAATTTCAGCGAAGGAGTTTTGTGATGAACTAGCAAGACAACCTTTAGCAATAAACAAAGATGACGATTGTATAAGCAATGTAATCGAGGACTCGGAGTGGTATTTTTTGTCTTGGAAAAATGATCCTACAATTCGTGCAATGTTGGTTATGCTTGATGCGATTCATTCAAAATTTAAAAATGTTGATAAATTGTATGATATTTTAACTAAAAATGATTTTATAACGTTTTATTTCTTGATATTAGAAGACTTTGGTCTTTCTGATGATCTCTATATCAAAATGAATGCTCGTGGAAAATTGTTATCGCCATTTGAGAACTTAAAAGCTGAGATTCAGAAAAAAGCAAAAGATTCAAATTGGGAGAAAAATATAGAAGAAATTCAAAAATTCGCATATAAGATTGATGGTCCTTGGACGGATTTAATGTGGTCAAATTACCGTGATCTTAAAAATAATATAGATGATTCTCATATGCGTCTTATATCTACAATTATTATGATCCATTTAGCATTGAGTTCGCAGCAAGAAAGTATAGATAAGCAAAATATAATTCAAAAGTTAAATAATAAATTTGATGATAGAGCATTAATTAATTATGTAGACAAGAGTGCATTTGATTATATAAAAAGAACGTATGACAAATATCAAGAAATTCTTCAAAGTCATATAAATATGAATTTAAAATTTAAATTTTGGGCTCATAAATATAAGGTTGCGTTATTAGATGAAGTCGTTTATGACTGTGCAACATTACAAAATGCAAATTCTTCTTATACAACAAAAGTGTTATTTTTTGCACAAACAGAATATTTGTTACGTAATAAAAATTTTAATGAAGAAAAATTTCAAGATTGGATGAGGGTTGTAAGAAATATTGTTGTAAGAGGAGACATAAATATAAATACAAAAGATTGTTCAAGATCGGCATTGGTAAGAAGTCCTAAGGCTTTTATAAGTACGATTAATTTAATAAATGACTTGGCTATTGGTTCAGGTGATATTTATAATTATTTATGTAATGCAGAAATCAAATCTTCGTATCAAAAAGAGCAAATAAAAGAAGAAAAGATTAAAGCTAGGATAGTGACAAGATATCCAGAATATAAGACTTTAATATTTGATTTAGAAAATATTGAGATTCTAAAAGGTAAAGTTATGTTTGCTCTGCAATGCGCCGGTTATGACAATATAGATATAGAATCCATAGATTTTAATCAATTAGCAAAAGTAAAAACGGTTTTAGAAAAATATTTTAATTCAGAAACAAATACGTTGACAAATGTGTTGAGACGAGCAATGTTAACAATAGAATTGGATGGAACTTACTCTTTTTACAATTATTGGCAAAGTTCTTGTGCAATACTAGAAGATGCACCGCTTAAAAGACGGCTAATTGAATCATTTAATGAGTTGGAGTATATTGCGAACAATGAACAATATAGTGGATATTTGAAGAAACTTGTGCTATTGCTCATAGATAAGACGTTTGAAAATATAATCTCAGATTTTTACGATAATTGTACGAATGAGCAATTATCCTCAATGCCGGAATGGCAGATTAAATTTATAATAGAACCGGAATTGTTAGATGAAAAATGCAAATCATACTATATAGCAATATCTGATGATAAGAAAACTTGTTATATATTACCGAATAGCAGACCAAGGGATATTACAAAGTGTATTAAATTATAAAAATTACCAAAAACGGCGTGAGCGGCCTCTCTTGGGGGATTTGATTAGCACATAGCCTTGATTGGTTGTATTCTACTTATATCATCAGCAATTTTACGTCTAGCAACTCTTAGCTCATAATCTTCTTGATAACGCAAGAAATAACCTTGAGAAAGTCCAAAGTATGTGGTTAAACGCAAGTCTGTATCCGCAGTAATTCTTCTTTGTCCTTTTATAATTTGATGAATTCTATTCGGAGGAACAAATATTGCATTAGCTAAAGCATTCTGAGTAAGATTAAATGGCTCAATGAATTCTTCTTTGAGCATTTCACCAACTGTTGTAAGTTCAATATATTCAGTCATTGCAATATCTCCATATTATTTATTATCTACTTATGTTATGAAGTACGTATCACGTAATTTTAACCCCACAGAAGTATTTTGTTAAGATAGGTTAAATTAACCGTGATAGTCTACTATTTCTACATCAAACGAATGGTTAAAAGGTATGTCTGAAAAGTACAATACTATTCAAGAAGAAATAAGTAATCTAAAAGTTACTTTAAACAACATTGAAAATCCAAAGATTTCAAGAATACTAACATTGGATTATTTCAAAAGCATGTGCAAAAAGAATTCTAAGATTTTTGCCCATAGTTTACTACCTCAAAGAAGAGCATTTATTAAGAAGTGTATAGAGACTGTAATCCTTGACCCAGTTAGAAGAGAGGTGCATATCAAAGTAGACATAAATCCATTTTTGATACAAAATGATGATACAAATAAGGCTAAAAAACTGGAAGTATCTGAGTTTGATACTTCCAGTGAAATGGTTGCGGGAGCTGGATTTGAACCAACGACCTTCGGGTTATGAGCCCGACGAGCTACCAGACTGCTCCATCCCGCGATATTTAATTGTCCTTGAACATATTCCGCTCAACAATTACATTATGCTCCGTAAAAATAAAAAATCAAGTACCTATATTTTATGTACTGCGTTGTCAGTTTGTATAATCAATCATAAGGATAATTTTTACGAAACTTTTTATGAATGCGAAATTCCTTTCGGAACTAGTTCTGAATGTTAATGTGCAAACCATATGTAAAGTATGGTAAAACGCAAAACGTTAAGTTTTGTAACAATATATACTTTGTATTGAAAATTTATAACGCAAGATGACTTTATATATATGTAAGCATTAAACAAACACGAGATAAACTTAAACACACATAACCTTTCATACAACCTACACACTAACCTTCTACACACATGAGGAATTAATGAACAAGATTCCAAACCTTCTTTCTTTAAGAAGGTTTTTTTTTATGTTAATATGTCGATATGGTAATGGCAAATTCGTTTGAAGAAGTTATTTCTCTCATTAAAGACCGGCTGGATATAGTAGATGTCGTTTCGCAATATGTTGTGCTCAAGAAAAGTGGCGCCAACTATTGGGGGCTATGTCCTTTTCATAACGACAAAAAACCGTCTATGTCAGTCAGTCCTTCAAAAGGTATTTATAAATGCTTTTCTTGCGGTGCCGGTGGGGATGCGCTGAATTTTCTTGTAAAAATTCAGAACAGAGAGTACAAAGATGTCATTCTTGAACTTGCAGAAAAGTTTGGGATTGAACTTCCGAAAAAATTTGCGACGTCCAATGAAACAAAAAGTCAAAAAGCTGATATGATAAAGGCTTGCGAGAAGGCTGCGAAATTTTATAATCTTGAATTGAAAGCTGCAACTGACTCGAATAAAGCCATGACATATCTTCGGGGGCGAGGAATTACAGACGAAGTAATTTCGAAATTCACGCTGGGTTGGGCTCCTAATAAATATGATTCTTTGTACAAAGAATTGCATAAAGAATTTAAAGATGAAATTTTGGAAAAAGCGGGTTTGATTCTAAAATCTAACTCCGGAGGTTGGATTGACCGGTTCAGAAACAGAATTATAATTCCTATACAAAACGAAAGCGGCGAATATGTCGCATTTGGTGCAAGAGCGGTTGATGAAGGTCAAAATCCAAAGTATTTAAATTCGTCTGATTCATTAATATATAATAAGAGTAAAATTCTGTATGGCTTAAATTCGGCAAAAGATTCCATTAAATCTGAAGATTCGGTTGTTATAATGGAAGGTTATTTTGACGTAATTTCTGCCCAGTCAAATGGTGTGGAAAATTGTGTGGCATCGTGCGGAACGGCTATGACGCAAGACCATATCAAACTTCTTTCAAGGTATACAAAATCAAGACGTATATTTTTGTCATTTGATACGGATTCAGCCGGAATTAAGGCTACTAAGCGTGGAAGTGAAGTTATAAGAGATACTTTTTCAACGCTTGGTAATATTAAACAGTTTGATGAAAGTCATATTTCGACAATGGATGATAACAAATATTCTTGCGAAATAAGAGTTGTATCTCCGCCTCAGGGAAAAGATCCGGATGAGTTTATACGTTCTATGGGCGGGGCGGCTTTCAAGGAATATATCAAAGATGCGCCGTTGTTAATAGATTTTTTGTTGAATAATATTTTAAAG
Source organism: uncultured Candidatus Melainabacteria bacterium (assembly GCA_934773085.1). Classification (GTDB taxonomy): domain Bacteria; phylum Cyanobacteriota; class Vampirovibrionia; order Gastranaerophilales; family Gastranaerophilaceae; genus CAG-196. The sequence goes on along the minus strand of CAKVMU010000001.1, from coordinate 22,917 downwards.
AATAAATCAGCGGCAAAAACTCCGCAACAGAAGTCTGAGCTGGTGGAACAGATAATTGATGTTCTGAAAGATGTTAATAATAAAATTATTCAATCAGAATATGTAAAAATGGTTGCGACAGTATTGGAAGTTGATGAGAATGCAATGCTGAGGGAATTAAACCGTTTGAGCAATGCGGCGATGGCAAGCAATTTTGCTGTTGCAGAAAAAAAACTTGTAACAAATTCTTCACAATTTGAAATAAAGGCGCAAAAAAATTTATTGAGCGTTTTTCTATCAACCAGCAGTTCGAACAACTATCAAAGACTAAACGAATTGTTACCTCAAGATATCATTCAAGATGAATCATTAATAATTGTAAAAAATACAATTGACAAATTGGCGTGTACAATAAATAATGTTAGGGAATTGACAAAAAGTTTGTATACAGAATTCATTGAGGATGATAACTTAACACAAATCCTGACCGATCTGGTCGATATGTCGGAAGCATTTAACGGGTTAGCTGAAGACGAACTGGAAAGGGCGATTCGGGAAAATATAATAAGACTAAAAAGGTGCTATGCTGAGCGTGAAGCAGAAAAAATTCGTAAGCATTACCGTGAAGTAAACGATGATGATATGGAAGCACTGAAGTTACAAATGCAACTTAGAGATAAGATAAAGTTAAGGACTGGAGATAAATAATGACCCAAAAAAGAAACTCAAGATCATCAGTAGTAAGCGTTATGGAAGACGAAAACCTTGATTTACTGGATTTTGATTCAGAAAAGGATGAAGATTCTGAATACATCGAAACAGATTTGGGCACTGATAATATCGAAGATATTATTGTGTCATCAAAATTGGACGGTGTAAAAAATGACGATTTTTATATGATGGATTCATCTGCTTCTTCTCACGAATCAGAAGTTGATACCGAGGTGCCGAAAGGTGTTGCGGTTGAAGACCCTGTAAGATTGTACTTGAGAGAAATTGGACGAATTAAACTCCTTTCTACAAGTGAAGAAATTGAACTTGCAAGAAAGATTATACAAGGTGGCTCAGCTGGTGCTATTGCTAAGAGAAAACTTGTACAAGCAAACTTAAGATTGGTTGTAAGTATTGCAAAAAAATATGTTGGCAGAGGAATGTTATTCTTGGACCTTATTCAGGAAGGTAACTTAGGTTTGATAAGAGCTGCTGAAAAATTCGATCACGAAAGAGGATTTAAATTCTCTACTTATGCAACTTGGTGGATTAGACAAGCAATCACAAGAGCAATTGCCGATCAAGCAAGAACTATCAGAATCCCTGTTCACATGGTTGAAACTATTAACAAGTTGAAAAAGGTTACAAGAAGACTTGCACAAGAATTGTCAAGAAAACCAACCGAAGAAGAACTTGCAGTTGAAATGGGTGTTTCAATTTCAAAATTGAGAGAAATTGTTAAAATTGCTCAAGAACCATTGTCATTAGAAACTCCAATCGGTAAGGAAGAAGATTCCAGATTAGGCGACTTTATTGAAGATAAGGAAGCTGATGCACCGATTAAGACTGTAGCATCTGAACTCTTAAGAGAAGACTTGGCAGAAGTTCTTTGTACCTTATCTCCTCGTGAAAGAGATGTCTTGAGATTAAGATTCGGTATGGATGATGGCAGACAAAGAACATTGGAAGAAGTTGGTCAACTCTTTGGTGTTACAAGAGAACGTATCAGACAAATCGAAGCAAAAGCGTTAAGAAAGTTAAGACACCCTAATCGTAGCAAAAGACTTAGAGAATACGTTGAAAATTAGGATTAATATAAAATTAAAAGAGGATGCACAGATAAGTGCATCCTCTTTTTCTTATTGATATTTATCAATTAAGCTTCTTCTGTTTTTACAGGATTTTTATCTTCTTCAACTCCGGAATCGACCTTGCCAAGAATTTGTGGCAATTCAATACCTGCTTGAGCCGCCAAATCATGCATTGCCGGTAATGATTTGATTAAATCTTTCATAAAATTCATGGTGGTGCTTCCGTTTGGAGAGCCGGCGCCACCATCCCAAACTGTTATTTTATCAAATTTGATGTTTTTGATTGCTTCAACTTGTTTTGCAACCAAAGTATCAAGTTTTTCAATCATCAAGAAGCTGGTTGCGATTTCAGGTCTGTTGTTGCTGATTTTAACCAAATCTTCATAACCTTTTGCTTTTGCTTCCAATACAGCTTTAATACCTTCAGCTTCTGCAAAATACTTAGCTTTTATCGCATCGGCTTCACCAAGAGCAATTCGTCTTTGTTTTTCAGCTTCGGCGTCGGCCTCTACTTGTATTTTAAGTTTTTCAACTTCTTGTTTTGCAAGTTCTTCTTTCTTTAATCTTGCTTCTTCCTGTTCTTTTTGTGCCAAAAGTACATCACGCTGAGCGTTAGCTTTTGCAACTTCACCTTCTCTGAATGCATCAGCTTGTTTTACTGCAAGTTGTGCGTTATATTCTGCGATATTTGCTTTTGAAACGTTTTCACCTTCAACAGCTTGCGCTTCTAATGTTGCGGTTTTAATACGTTGTTCTTTTACGGCATTTGTTTTACCGATTGAAGTTTGAGCACTTTGTTCTGCTACTTGAACTTCTTTTTCTTTGTTTGCTTCTGCTTCACCAACAGCACCAAGTTTTTCCTGCTGAGCAACTTCAACTTTTGCTTTGTTAATGGCTTCTGCTGCAGCTTTTTTACCAATCGCATCAATATAACCTGATTCATCGGTAATATCTTTGATGTTTACGTTAATAATTTCAAGACCAATTTTGTTCAGCTCGGTATTAACGTTTGCATTAATCTGTTCTAAGAATTTTTCTCTGTCTTGGTTGATTTCTTCAATGGTCAAAGTTGCAATTGCCAAACGTAATTGACCTAGAATAATGTCACTTGCCTGAATTATTATATCGTTTTTACTTAAACCCAAAAGTCTTTCAGCTGCATTTATCATAATGTTTTCGTGAGTGGAAATCCCAAATGTAAATGTTGAAGGTACTGCAACACGGATGTTTCCTTTTGATAAAGCACCTTTTAAATCAATGTCTGTTGTCATTGGTTCAAGTGACAAAACGCTGTAATCTTGAATTAAAGGGATTACAAAAATGCCGCCGCCGTGAACACATTTTGCAGTTTGGTTTCCGCCGGTTTTACCGTATACTACGATAATTTTGTTTGAAGGGCATCTTTTGTATTGATTTGCAACAAACACAAAAATTGCAATCAGCAGAATTGCGGGGATTACAATAAATGCCATAATGGATGGGTCAGTGTACATAAATTCTCCTTTCGCTACTTTTTATCTATGTAAAATGTATTGTTTTGATAATCTGTAATTTTCACTTCTTGAAAAGATGGAAAGCTTTCGTCAGAAATGTTTACGGCATTTTCTATTGAGAGCTTGTTATCAATGTTTACTTCAATTTGTCCGTTTCCTTTTGGAGCAAAAGCAGTATAAGTTTTTGCAACTTCTCCTATGCATTTGGAATAATTTTTAACAACTTTTTTGTTTAATTTTTTTACAAGAAACATTAGGTATGCAGATAAAAACATCAGACAAAGTCCGAACGCAACAGCTGCAAGAATTGTTAATTTTATGGATAAGCCCCATTGTTTTAAGCCTGCTAAACCGACCCAACCAAATCCCATAAAAAATGCAAGTATTGATTGAATTGACAGAAAGTCAAACGATGTTTCTGTTTCAAATTCAGTGTTAAAATCGGCAAAAACTTCGGAATTCCCACCGGTAACAGTGAATACCAATGTTTTTATGACAAAAATAAGAGTTGAAAAAACTGCAACGTAATAGAATGTTGCGCAAACGGTTTCGTTGTTGATAATCAAAATAAATCTCCTATATAGTATTATTAGTTACAATGATATATTTAACTCTTATTCTTCAAAACATCTATATAATGTATATTAGTAATTTTTGACTTTTTATATATAGGGCGGTTTGTTTACAAACCGCCCTTTTAATAGTAGAATGTTTTTGTTACCGGAAGGAGTTTTTATAATGGCTGCGACAATTGAGAATCATATAAGTGAAAAGAGTTCTGCGGATAGAAAATCTGCGATAAAGACTATTGATACTGAGATAGAGGCTATTTCAAGACTTAAGGATTCGGTTGCTCTTGAAAATTTGACAGCAGCTCTTGATTTAATGCAAAATTCTACCGGAAGAATAATCGTGACAGGAATGGGAAAATCCGGTCACATAGGGAAAAAGATAGCAGCTTCTTTGGCTTCAACCGGAACTCCTTCGTTTTTTGTACATCCGGCAGAAGCAAGTCACGGTGACTTGGGAATGATAACTGAAAATGATGTCGTTATTGCGATTTCTAATAGTGGTGAATCAAGAGAGTTGGCGGACATACTTAACTACTGCAAAAGATTTGGTATAAAAATCATTGCGATTACAAAAAATGCAGAAAGCTCACTGGGTAAAGCGGGTGATGTTGTTCTTGAACTTCCAAAGTATGATGAAGCTTGTCCTTTGGGCTTGGCACCAACGAGCTCTACTACTGCAACACTTGTTTTGGGTGATGTTTTGACGGTCGGAATGATTGAACGCAGGGGCTTCTCTAAGGAAGACTTTAATATCAGACATCCGGGCGGAAAATTGGGTTCAATCCTTAAACGTGTTGGCGATTTGATGCATACAGGTCAAGCAATGCCAATTTTGGACGAGAATTCAAATATGCAGGCAGTGTTGTTGGAAATGACTTCAAAATGTTTGGGTTGTGTCGGTTTTATTAACCAAGACGGAATCTTTACAGGAATGCTTACGGATGGAGATTTAAGGAGATGTCTATCTCCTTCTATACTTGAAGAGAAAGCTGTTAATTTGATGACAAAGAATCCGAAAACCGTTTCTAAGGATATGATTTCTGCGGAAGCTTTGAAAATTATGCATGATAAGAAAATTACAAATATGTTTGTAGTTGAGAACCAGCGACCGATTGGCGTAATCCATATTCATGACTTGCTCAACAACGGAGTTGCATAAGTACGGTGTTCAATATTTAGGAGCTTTCTTTCTGGTAAGAGTCAATGTTTTCAATGAAATTGATGACATCTTCCATAGAATTTATGCTGATATCTTTATACAATTTTTCGATTCTTAAATTAGCATCACAAGCTATCATATAGCATTTTTCGCCGTCAATCGGTTTGCCATCTATGCTTTTTGCCAATTTGAATATCTCATCAATTGATGATTCCGGAAAACCGCCTTTGCGTAATTTTTCTTTCATCTTCTCGACTTCGGAAGTATCATACCAAGTTGTATTGTGTTCATATTTTCGTAACATTGCATCATAACCGGCTAACGGTAATTCATATTTATGACCGTTCAGGGTGAAACGTAAATAGCCGGGATCTGAGTACAACATTCGATGAGAACCTGAGTAAGAACCTCTTATGCTAATATCAGTTGCACCTAATCCGTTTAAAATTGTGTGCAGCCAATTGTTGCTATAATTTTCATTCCAGCTATCACCTGAGTCTGCTTGAATGTTTTGGCTTTCGTGGATAAGTTTTTCCAGAACCTTTTCACGTAATTCTTTTTGTTCTTCTTCTGTTTTTGGCGAAATTACTCCTGTTTCTTCAAGTTCTTTGTAATTTGCTTCTGTTACACTGCTGTCTGTTTCAGGAACTTTATCCAAATTACGTATGGTTGTTAAATCAGAAGTGTCTGTTTTCACGAAGGAGTCTAAAATGACATCTTCCACTACATCATGGAATTCCTCATCATCATTGATGTGAGAGTTATAGTCATCAATGTTTGCCTGATTATAGGTGTTGTCATCAATAAATCCGTTTGCTTTTAAGTAATCAAACAGTTCATACACGCTTATGCTTTTGAGTCTGCCTGTAGACGGGTTCGTATAATGCTTCCCGTCAAAATACATATTAGATTCTTCAATTTTATAGATAAGTTCAGCCAGTTTTCTCTGCTTTTCTTCCATAGAATCAGATTTTTCTATGCCTGCAGCTTTAAATATAATGCTGATTGTGTAGCAATCAGTAGAATTTGGCTCACCTTCATTGATATAATCTTGGAGTCTGAAGGCTATGGTATCAGCATCAACGTCGTACATTGTTTCACCAAAGCCGATGATTTTTTTCATGTCGTCTTCCCAACCTTGTGGCGGATAGCCTACCTGCTCGTTATAGAATTTGGAACGAATTCTGGAAAGGTCAACATCAATTCCCATATTATAGATGATATGTTTGAGTACATCGCTGCGAGAAGGCGTTTTCCCTAACTCGTTTGTGATATCAGAGGAGAATGTGCTAAGTGCTTTTTTTACGCTTTCTATTATGTTTTTATATTCGTCAGTTTTGGACCATTCTTCCAAATCACCAGTGCTTTGATGAGTCATGTAGTTTTTAATTGCGTCACCGTCAAGGTAACCGTTTGCCATTAGAGCCTTACCAATTTCTTTATAATACTGGTAGTAATCTACATCGTTGACAATCATACCACTGCCTGAGCCTAACAAATCTAATATTGAGGTAATATCACTAGTTGAAGGGTTATTTAGATTGAAAGTCTTCATATATTGACCACAATATGTATCAATAAATTCGTCAAGAGATTTATCACCAGTGTTATAAGTATCACGAATATCTTCGAGATTTGTTATCGGTTTTCCGGTATCAGTAGTACAATTTGGTTTTATTGAATAAGTGCCATCTCCGTTTTCAACGAAATATTTTGCTAACATTGTTTGTGTAATACCTGCATCAGCAAGTGTTGTTTTTGAGAACTTAGAGTTTGAATCAGTTTTATAGTTCTCTCTCAAATGTTTTTCCAATTCTTGTACGGTCATACCGTTATTTATTTTGTAGATGTTTGCTTCCAAAACACTATTTCCGTATCCCTTATCGCTGTCAGACGATACTTGTGTAAAGTATTTTGGAATGTCATTTTCAGCAATCCCATATTTGCTTATTAGCATTCTCATAGCATCTTCTGATATGGTGATTTCAGTCTTATTGTCGGTTTGAGATTCGCTTGCATCAATAGAGCAAGTTAAAGTATATTTGGTGTAACGTACTCCTGAATTCAGTGCGATACCGTCACTTACACGCCAACTTCTTGCTTTAAATGTTACAGTAACAGTTCCGTTTTCTTTTGTTACGTTGATGTCCTTAACGTCTTTATCCATTCCGTTATAAATATCATCAACGCTAGGATTTGTTTTGCTTTGCAAGCCTTTTATAAATTCGTCTACTTCAAGATTACCTTGCAAAAATAGATTACATAACTGTTCGAACGTCAAATCTTCTACGGTGCCATATTCTTGGTTAGGGTCAAGGTCACTGCCTATCATATTCCAAGTTTCGTTATTGTGTTCAACTGTTTTCGGATCTTCCGTTTTGCTTTCTTCATCCTGCTTTCTTACGCCGACGGTTTCTCCTGTGCGAAGATTGTATAAATATTTGCCGTAATTTCCGTAATCCATAAGTTGTACCTACCTTTTTATTATGTTGTAACAAATAAAGTCGTCTTTATATTCGAAGCAGACTCTGAATAAGTCTTTGCGTGAGATTATTAGGCATTTTGCATCCCCGATTTTTATGCGGTTTACGTTTTCGTGGAATGACATAAACGTTTGAGTAATCTTCTTCGCTTCAGCAATTGAGGTTATTTTATCAAGCTGTTTTAACTTGCTTTTAATCTCAAGAATCCTGTCTTCTGTTGTTAAATAGGGCTGAGAGCCAAGCGTATAATTTTTTATTAAAAATGAACTCGTATTTTCTTTCATTTCTTTTCTCACGTTAAAAGACTATATTCATATATAACGGCATTTTTTTGCAAAACTTTAATTGATATTAATTATGTTTACAAAAATTAATGTGTGATATATTGTGTAAATTTAACAAAATATTAAAAAACTATTTTATGATAAACTTATTATAAAAAGGAGTTGATTGTGAGTAATAAATTGGTAGAAGAACTTGTTTGCAAGGCGGTTGGCAAAGTATCAACATTACAAAAAGGCACGAGATTTCAAGTCTCAGAATTGTTTGATAAGACTGAATGGAGTGAATTTGCTCAAACTATAAAGATGCAAATTGGTGCAAGATTTTATGATGAAATTAAGGCAAAGGGCTTGTTAGATGTAATTATAAGGGAATGTGATTATCGTAAGAGAGCCACTATTTATCACAAGATTCGTTAGGAATGTAGATAAGAATGTGTGGGAAAAACGTAAGTACTTATAATAGTATTGAAAATTAATCTGGGTAATTTTTCTGCTTATTCTAACGAATAATACAAAATATAATTGTGTATTATTCAAATTAACGAAAAAGACTCTTCAAAAGTCTGTATGCAGTAACTACATCTTTTTCATCTGCATTATTTAGCAAAAAGTTCATTTCTTCAATAAGTTCTGTTGTGGGTTTTATGTGTTCAATATCAAGAATTTCAGCAACATCTACATTTAAAGCTTTAGCATATTTTTCTACAACTTCTGCAGAAGGGTAATTTTTCCCAGTTTCTATGCAACTTTGTGATTTATGAGCAAGATTAACCTTTTCAGCTAGGGTAGCTTGCTTAAGACCATTTTTTAATCTTAGTTCTTGTATGCGTTTACCGAGTCTTTTCTTTAAATTCTGTTCCATAACAAATTCCTTAGTTCATAATACATAACGATATGAATTTTATAAACGCATACTAAGGTTAATTAATTTGCATTAATTCCTATTTTAATGTAAACTTATAGACAAATAACATGGAATTTTGTCATAAATTCTTATCCTAATGTAATATTCTGTGTTTGTTTAAGTCGATGCAATTAATGAAAAGGAGTGATTAATGACTGATGAAACAAAAAAGTGTCCATATTGCGGAGAAGAAATATTAAAAGAAGCTAAAAAGTGTAAACATTGTGGTGAATGGTTAGAAGAAAAACAGGAAAATATAAGCATTCAACAAACGATTGAAAATTATATAAATAGCAATATTTTAAATACTGATTGTATTAATGTAAAGTCTAATCTGACAGATGAAAAAATTAAAGAAAGCGGGCTTGTATATGATGAGGGTGAGAACCCCCTTTTACTCTTATATAAGAAAAGCTTGTTTTATGATTTGAAAACCCGAATTTTGATAACGGATAAAAAGATTTATTATAAGGCACTTCCTGATAGTTTTTGGACTGGACTCACGGCAAATTTTTGCAAAAAAATAGAGGGAAGTTTTGAGTTGCAAAATGTTAATCAGTTGAGCATCGCTGAACACGACCACTGTATAGGTACTGCTTATGTTGGTCACCAATTAATGATAAATAATACTGTGGTTGGTTTGATACGAATGGGGACTGGTGTAGAATTTGATGAAAATGCAATTACCTATTTGAACTGCTTATTTGAGCAAATTGTAAATTCTAAAGGAAGTCGGTTGGCACAAAATGCTTCTGTACCACCACTAAAAGGTGATTTGGTAAGTAAACCACAAAATAAAATTACAAATTCAGGCTGGAGTGTCGTTTGGCAGCTTGGGCTTGCTGTTATCGGAGCATTGATTTGTGTTAATTTATTTCCTAATTTATTCGATGATAAAATAGTTTTAACAAATCCACTTACTGGAGAAAAAATTGAAATTCCGGTTGTTACAACGTATCTAGGAGAAGGAGAAAACGAATATTGTATTTACCTGAGTATCTTTCAGGAAGATGAGCGTTATTTTTGTTCAAAAGATTCGGATGCTTTAACTAAATTTGCATCTCAAGTAAAGCAACGAGAATGGCAAGTAGAGCTTAGTGGACAAATTATTCCAAAAGGTATGGTAGGATTTTTTAACTTGGACGATATTGTTTATGAGTCTCTCAAACTAAGCACGGGAGTATATGAAAAAAATCCAAAAGCTGAACTAGAAGAAGCTAAATTGACAAAAGCGATTGAAAAATATCATAAGGAGCGAATTAAAGAACTAGCAAAGGAATTCGGGGTATCAAAGGCATGTGCAGAAGCCTATCTAAGAATGTTAGATTTAGAAGGTTACATAGATGGTGAGATACCTACTTGTTCAACAAAAGAAAATAAGTCAATTAATAATTATTTTGATAAGTTGAGTAAAGAAACGCATTATGTTGATGATATTCCAGAACCTCTATATACTGATACAGGGATGCCTAAATCTTTAGTCTTAAAGGATGTTTCCATTATGTGTTTTGAAAAAGCTAATTTGGGTGATAATAGCAAATGCTCAAAGGTAGAGCTTAATACAATAAATAAGTTTTTTAATGAAAATAAGAATATCAACTGGGGTAAAGAGCATTTTGATTACTAGACGTGTTAAGAGGGTTTTAGAATCAACCAATTTGATAAGAATAGCTTTAAAAGAGGGATTTGACAATATCAATCCCCTTTTTTTTACAAAAATCAATCTGAAGTAAGTAGGGTGCGCAAACATGCGCACCTTTTTTTGATAAAAAACGACGAGGCTCGTCTTGGATTTCCTCCACGCTCGGAAAGTTTCGCCTTTGAACCTTCGGGTTCAAGCCGGCTCAATTTCCTCGCTATCCGAATTTCGCTTCGCTCAATACGTACGGAAATCCGCCGAACTCGCAAAAAGCGACTCTCGCCAATATCAATTCAGCCATAAAAAAAAGAGCCCTTACGGACTCTCTTTTTAATGGCGGGAACGACGAGGCTGTCTTGAGTCGCTCGCATAAAACGGCAATTTCGTGTTTTGCCGACAGATTTTCAATCTTTGGCAAAAGCACTTCAGCCTCTGCTCGCTCCTCGTTCGACCTCGGGCAGGTTTAGAACAACCTGCGGCGAGTTCTTCCCTCTTTGTTCCATATCTTTTGACAAAAAAAATAAGCCCAACAAGTGGACTTATTTTTTTGTAAATGGCGGGAACGACGAGGCTCGAACTCGCGACCTCTTGCGTGACAGGCAAGCGCTCTAACCAACTGAGCTACGCTCCCGTATTTCTGTCACTTGTTTAATATAATACGCTGAAAAAAAATTTGCAAGCGCTTTTTTTTATATCCAATCGGCTAACATAAAAACTAACCGTCATGCTAATAGTGTTTTAAAGGAAATTCGGGTTAAATATAATTATTAAATCTTTTTCATACTTCCAGCTATTCTTAATTCCAAGAGCCTCTTTTTGAGGCTCTCTTTTTATTCTTTATGATATAATTTTTATGCAAAGGATAAAATATAATGATTGATAACTGGAAGATACCTCTTTTAATGACTCTGCTTGCCGGAATTACAACGGTTCTTGGCGGGTTTATAACTTTTTTTGTTAATAAAAATAGCATGAAATCTCTATCGTTGGGTTTAGGATTCTCTGCCGGTGTAATGATTTTTATTTCTTTTACAGAAATTTTAACTTCATCTGCAGAGCTTTTGAAAAATTACTATCCGACAAATTATTCTTGGGTGGTGTTTTTCGGATTCATCGTCGGTGTAATTATCTCTAAAATTATTGACGTATTTATTCCAGACCATATTGAAGAAGAAATGTTTCAAGAAGATGCAGAAGCAAGAAGCCACTCTCATATTAAAAGAGCTGGTATCCTGACTGCAATTGCTATCGCAGTGCACAATTTTCCGGAAGGCTTAGGAACCTTTTTAGTTTCTTCTCAAAATCTTACCCTCGGAATTCCAGTCGCTTTTGCGATTGCTCTTCATAATATTCCGGAAGGTATTGCCGTTGCGTTACCAATCTATCATGCGACTGGTAAAAAAAGAAAAGCAATCTGGTATTCTTTCTGGACCGGGATGACAGAACCTTTAGGTGCCGTTATCGGAATGGGTTTGTTATATCTGTTCTTGCCGCAAATGTTTGTTGGATTTTTTATGGCAATGGTCGTAGGTATAATGATTTATATCGCATTTGACACACTGCTCCCGCTATCTCACGAATATGGGGATTGGCACTATGCAATCACAGGTATTATGTCCGGAATTATTGTCATTTGGGCAAGTCTCTTACTTTTGAATGGTCATTGATTTGTAAGAATTCATGGTTCATTTTGCGCTCTTTAAGTCTCTTTTCTAACTTTTGCTAATCAAATGTGTTAACAAATCTCTTGTTTAATGTATAATTTAGTCAAAAGAAGAAAGGAAACTTTTATGACAAATTTATCACCATTACAAATTGAAAGATTGAAATACCAGCCAAAGCTTCCGGCTTCTCTGGCAAACGGTATTAATCATCTTGTATCAAATGAAGGCTCTGCAACAGAATCAGTTGCCAATCAAGATGAAATTAAAGCTTTATTCAAAAATACTTACGGAAAACCAACCGTAACGTTCCAAACATCAACAGAATCACGTCACAGTGAACAAAGAAATGTTGGTGTTATTTTGTCAGGCGGTCAAGCTCCGGGCGGACATAACGTTATCGCAGGTTTATACGATGCTTTAAAACAAGCTAATTCTAACAATAATTTATACGGCTTCTTGGGCGGTCCAAGCGGTATTATCGAAGGTGAATATGTAGAATTCAATGATGAATTTATTAATGATTACAGAAATACCGGCGGATTCGATATTATCGGTTCAGGCAGAACTAAATTGGAAACAGAAGAGCAATTCCAATCTGCTTGGGAAGTATGCAAAAAATTGAACATTTCTGCTGTTGTAATTATCGGTGGTGATGATTCAAACACTAATGCAGCTCTTTTGGCTGAATGGTTTGTTGCTCACAATGCAGGAATCCAAGTTATCGGTTGCCCTAAGACAATTGATGGCGACTTGAAAAACGAACAAATCGAAATTTCATTCGGTTTTGATACAGCTACAAAAACTTACGGTGAATTAATCGGTAACATTGAAAGAGACGCTAACTCAGCTAAAAAATACTGGCACTTTGTAAAAATTATGGGCAGAAGTGCTTCTCACGTAGCTTTGGAAGCTGCTCTTCAAACTCAACCGAATATCACTTTGATTTCAGAAGAAGTTGAACAAAAGAAAATGTCATTGGCTTCAATTATCAACTATATGACAGACATTATTGTTAAACGTTCTGAAATGGGTAAAAACTTTGGTATCGCAGTAATTCCGGAAGGTTTGATTGAGTTTGTACCTGAACTTAAATCAATGATTGCAAACTTAAACGATATTATGTCAACTTTAGAAAAGGATTCAAAATATTCTAATGGTACAGATGCAGAAAAGATTGCTATTATTGAAAACACACTTTCAAGCGAAAACTCAAGCGTATTCAAATCTCTTCCGGCATTGATTAAATCTCAATTGTTGATGGACAGAGACCCACACGGTAATGTTCAGGTATCAAAAATTGAAACTGAAAAACTTTTGATTTCAATGATTGAAGAAAAATTAGCTACATTGAAGAAAGAAGGAAAATATTCTGGTAAATTCTCTACACAATCTCACTTCTTTGGTTACGAAGGTCGTTGTGCGTTTCCTTCAAACTTTGATGCAGACTACTGCTACTCATTAGGTTTCAACGCATTTGCATTGATTAACTTCGGAATGACAGGTTACTTGTCATCAGTAAGAAACCTTACAGAACCTGCTAACGATTGGATTGCAGGTGGTGTTCCACTTACAATGATGATGAATATGGAAAGAAGACACGGTGAAATGAAACCTGTTATCAAGAAAGCTCTTGTAGAATTAGACGGACCTGTTTTCAAGAAATTGGAAGAAAACAGAGAAGACTGGGCTTTGAATGACAGATACTTGTTCCCTGGTGCAATTCAGTACTTCGGACCATCTTCAGTTTGTGATATTACAACAGTAACATTGCAACTTGAAAGTGCCGGTAAATTGGCTAAGGTATAAGTCAGTTTGAAATGATTTTGCGGGGGCGAAGCCTGAAAGGCTTCGCCCCCGCTTTTTGTGCTTCGTGCTATAATTTGAGTATGAAGTCGCTTAATGAATTTAAAAGACAGATAGATAAATGTTCACGATGCGGGATTTGTCAAGGAAGTTGTCCTATCTATAAGGTTACGGGGAATGACTGTACCGTGTCACGTGGACAGTTCGTAATGCTGAAAGCACTTTTGAACGGTGAATTAAAAATGTCGAAGACGATTAATCGATATTTGGATTTGTGCTTGAAGTGTGGAGCTTGTACAAAATTTTGTCCGAGTGGGATTAATGTTGTGGATGTCATTGCTGCGGCTAAACACGAATACTTTATGACACATCCTTTTGAGAAGATGATTTCATTTGTGCAAGAAAAGTTTTTGTTTGGTTTTTTTGTAGATTTTATGAACTTGTTTTCAAAGAAAACAAAAAGTAAGAAATTTGAAAAAAGTGTTTTGTATTTTGGAGGTTGCAGAACAAAGCTAAAAGGTGATTCTGCGCTTGTCAGAGTTATGAATTCATTGGGAGTGGAGGTGGTTAATCCTTCCTTTTCTTGTTGCGGAATTCCTTTTTTTGCAAGGGGGGATTTTAAGACTTTTGAAAAATATTTGAATAAATATGTTGCGGTGTTAAAAAAATACAAAATTAACGAAGTCGTAACCACTTGTGCAAGCTGCGAAAAAACACTCAAAGATTACGCAAGATGGACTGTGGATGCGGATACAAAAGAATTTCTTTTGGGTATTAAAGTCAGTAATGTTTATGAGTATATAAAGAATTCTGGAGTTGAGCTGTCTCTCAAACGTTCTGTAAGTGTTACTTTTCATAAACCTTGCAATATTGATAATTATTCTGATGTTGAGTGGATTTTAAAAAATACAAAAAATCTAAATTATGTTGAGATGAAAGATTTTGATGCTTGTTGCGGATTGAACGGCTTATCAAAAGTTAGTGAATATAAAATTATGCGCAAAGTGTTTGATTCTAAAAGAGAAAATATTATTAAATCTGGTGTCAGAAATGTCTTAACATCTTGCCTTGGCTGCGAAGTGGCATTGAATGCCTATTCTTTCGGCGCTTACAGGGTGTTTGATATGCTGGAATTTCTGGCTGACAATGTAGAGGAGTTATAAAACAATCACTCTATTGACCATATGGTCTATACAAAGTTCAATCCTCTGATTGATGTCGTGGGCATGCCGAACATGTACACTATTATCAAGGGAGAGAGATGTATATTTATGAAGAGAGTATTGTTGTTTTTTGGAATAGTTTTATCAACTTTAACTGCATTTGCAGATGAAAATGTATTGCAATCTATAGAAATTGAGCCGGTTAAAGATACTTATAATATTGTGTTGGTGTCAGATAAGGCTGTTGATGTAAAAAAAGTCGTTCAAGCGCCGAACAAAATTACATTGACAATGAAGGATATAAGAGCTTCAAAGACATTAAATACAGTTTACAATAATGTGTCCAATGTTGATACGGTTATGGTTGAACCAAACGGAAACGGTGTTAGTGTATTCTTCCAAGCGGAAAATGCCTCAGCTGCTACTGTAACATTTGATTCTTTAACTCAAGCAGCACCTGTCAAAACAGATTCTCAAAAACTTAAATTGAGTAATCCGATTGAAAGTTACGCTCCTATTTACAAAGAAGATTTTCAATCTGAAAAAACATCAAACTTGTTTAATAAATTAAAAGCATCACAAGCAGTAGATTCAATAAAGGATTCTATGGACGAGGATACCGCTAATGATACAGCTCAAAAATTCTTCTCATTTGGTTTGGTTGGACTTTTGGCATTTGCGGTTGTTCGTTTGTTCAGACGTAAAGGCCCTGAGATGCAAATTGGTTTGACTCAGAGTTTGAATGACAGAGAAATCAGTATGTACAAAGGAGTACAACAGCCGTCATATCAATCAGTTGAAAAACCGTTTACTACTGTTAATTACGGATTGAACGCATATCAGAGAGAAAATCGTAATCCTTATGAAAGCGCACCTATGCAATTCCACAACCCAAGATTAAGAAATTACATGAGCCAAGCACCTCAAGAAAGTGTTGCACAAACTTTCTCTATGCCGCAACAAAAAGTAGCAACAGCTGTTCAACAACAGGTGAAAAAACACACAACTCCTGTCAATACAGCTCCGGTAAATCAATCAAATCCGAATGTAGATAATTTGAAATTCTTAGAATCTATGACTGCGATTTATGAAAAAAGCGGTCGCCACGATTTGGCTAGAGGCTTAAAAGCAAGCTTGACTAAGAATAAAACCCAGATATAACAACAATCTTTTTATAAAACTATACTATGTTACCGACACTTGAGGCTCAAACTTGAGTGTCTTTCTATTTTTATATATAATTTTTCTATGGAGGGTGTATGTCCAATAAACTTTTGTATTTAGGGGTTGCTTTATTAGGTGTTAGTTTTTGTTCAGGTATTGTAGAAACGAACAAAAAACGTGACGATTTGAAGGAAATTATACAAAAACGTGATGTTTCAAGATATCAAAGCTTAAAAGAGAAAATCGCCTCAACATCCGGAATGTCCGATTCGTATTCTGTGTGGTTAAAGGAATATAATGCAATGCAGGATTCCATAAAGCTTGATAGTATTGCTCAAAAAGCTTACTGGGAAGGTGCAAATATGGTAAGAGACAGCATTAAAAATGCTGCGAAAAGAAGGTAATTGTTTTTATGAAAATTTGTTTTATTCCGATTGATAATCGTCCTGTGTGTTACACACTTGCAGAACAGATTTGTGAGATAGATTCTGATATTGAATTATTTATTCCGCCAAGAAAAATGTTGGGAGATTTGAATAAAATTTCTGACATTGACGGCATATTGAATTGGCTTGAAACGATACCGAAGACTGACTGTGTGGTTGTATCTCTGGATACGCTTGCTTATGGAGGTTTGATTCCGTCCAGACGGGGGAAAGAGTCTTTGGGTGAAATCAAAGCTCGCTTGAGCAGATTTAAACCGTTTCTTGAAGGTAAAAGAGTTTACGCTTTTTCAAGCATTATGAGAATTTCAAACAATAATTGTAATGAAGAAGAAAAAGAGTATTGGTCACAATACGGTAAAAAAATCTTTGCGTATTCTTTTAACGGTGGTGGCGAAACTGATGTTCCGAGTGAAATATTAGAGGATTACTTGGCTACAAGAAAGCGCAATTTCGAGATAAATAAAATGTATTTATCTTGGCAAAAAGAAGGCTTGTTTGACACTCTTATTTTCTCAAAAGATGATTGCGCTGAAAAAGGTTTTAATGTTGATGAGGCAAGAGAATTGGAACGTATGGGGGGGATTACAAAAACCGGTGCGGATGAAATACCTTTGAGTTTGCTCTCTCGTGCGATAAAAAAAGATATTAATGTCTATGTAGAGTTTACTGAGCCTGAATTCAAGAACAGAATCTCTAATTACGAGGACGTTTCTATAGAAGATTCAGTCAACGGTCAATTGGAATTAGGCGGCTTTAACAGGGTTTTAAAAGAAGAAGATGCTGACTTGGTCTTGGTGGTTAACAATTTTGTTGAAAAACAGGGCGAACATGTGATGGGCTGGTCAACAGCAAAATGGACTCATTGTGAATTTTTACTTCCTCAAAAACCTTATGCAATAGCAGATGTAAGGTACGCTAACGGTGCGGACAACGATTTTGTTAAACAAATTTTACCAAAGTTGGATGACAATTTTTATGGTTATGCAGGTTGGAATACATCCGCAAATACGTTGGGTAGCTTGTTAGCAGGTGTAAAAGTTAAATGGCAGGCGAATAAGTATAATAACAACGCTTTTGAAAAATTGCAGATGGTAAGATTTTTGGATGATTGGGCTTATCAAGCGAATATACGTGAGAACGGAGAGACTCCAGGAATCAAAGAAAAAATGAAACCGTTTGAAGAGGAGTTATCAAAGGTTTTTGCTCATACAAAGACGTCTTTAATCAAGTATACTTATCCTTGGAAGAGGAGTTTTGAGATAGAAGTTTCTTTGTGATAATATCTACTTATGAATAAACCGGAATTATTGATGCCTGCGGGCAATATTGAAAAACTTAAATACGCTGTTAAATATGGCGCAGATGCTGTGTATCTAGGAGTTGTGGACTTTAGTTTGCGAGCAATGAGAAAGGGCGAACTTATCACATTGGAAAATCTAAAATTCGCAATTGATACGGCAAGGAAAATGGGTGCAAAAGCCTATTTAACCTTGAATATATTTGGATTTAACAGCGATATAAAAAATCTTGAAGCTGCAATGGACAGAATTGTTGATTCAAATCCGGATGCGCTTATTATCAGTGATGTTGGCATAATGCGCTTGGCGCAAAAATATATGCCGAATACTGATATCCATGTCAGCACACAAGCAAATATTTTAAACTATGAAGCGGTGCGTTTTTGGCAAGATATGGGTGCTACAAGAGCAATTCTCGCCAGAGAACTTCCAATCAGAGATGTTGCGGAAATAAAACAAAAAGTTCCGGAAATGGAATTGGAATGTTTTATCCATGGCGCTCAATGCGTTTCATTCTCCGGAAGATGTCTTTTGAGTGACTATATGACAAACGGAGAAAGAAAAGCAAACTCTGGAAATTGTTCGCAGCCTTGCCGATGGAGCTATAAACTTGTTGAGGAAACTCGTCCAGGGCAGTATCAGGAAATTGTTCAAGATGAAAAAGGTACTCACATTCTTTCTACTAAAGATTTGTGCTTGGTTAAGCATTTGAAAGAAATGATAAATGCATGAATAGATTCGTTTAAAGTCGAGGGAAGAACAAAAAGTTTGTATTACGTATCTGCGACAGCAAAGGCTTACAGAGAGGCGATTGACGCAGTTATGAAAAATCCGGATGCAGATATGGAACCATACTTTGAAGAATTGTTGAAGGTAGGTAACCGTGGATATACAACGGGATTCTATTTGGGCGAAGGTTATCCGAAAGACGGTTATAGCTATGATATTTCAAAAGGTTTAGCAGGTGCGGATTTCTTGTGCGAGATTTCCGGCAGAGCTAAGTGTGTTTCTGACGGACTGATTGACAATATGGTTGAAGATTCTGAGGGTGATTGGTACAGAATTAAGATTAAGAATAAGTTTTATAAGAATGAAGATATAGAGATTATTTCGCCATCAGAAAAATATGTTACGCAAGTAACTGAGATTAAAACCTTGAAAGGTGAAGGTCTTGAGTTGGCAAATACAAATGACGATTTGTATGTAAAATTTGCGAGAGCTCCACAAGAATACGAATATGCAATGGCAAGAACTGTCGGAATTAAAGGATAAATATGTTTTTAAAACCGGATTACAATCTGAAAAATGTTTATGAAATTGATTTTAATGAACTGAAATCTCAGGGCATAAAATGTATTATGTTTGACCTTGATAGCACTGTTATGGTATCCAAGTCAGCGACTTTTCTTCCGGAAACGTTAGCTTGGTTTAACGGTTTTCTTGATGATTTTGAGGTTGCAATAATTTCTAATAATAAAAGAGATGAGTATATTGAAAATGCTTCCCGCCTTGCTCCTTGTAGAGTTATAGGCAGAGCAGATAAGCCGAATCCTAAGATAATGAAAGCTTTTCTTGAGGAAATAGGTGTTGAGCCGGAAGCGGCGGTTATGGTCGGTGATAGACCTTTGACGGATATTCTTGCGGGAAAACTTTTGGGATGTAAAACTATTCTTGTCGATTCGATTAATCCGAAAGAAAATATTCAAACAAGATTTGTAAGAGCATTGGAAAGAAGTACAATCAGAAATTGGTAAGATTTCTATTTTTTATTATTTCTACTTGCATTAACCCCTGTTCATGTTAGCATGATTCTATAAGGAGAAATGTTTATGAAAAATTATGAATTACTTACAGTTTTCAAGCCAAGTCTTGATTCAGAAGAATTAGACAAAGCTTTGGACAAAATTTCAGAAGAAGTTAAGTCATATAATGGTTCTGTAGCGTCAGTTGACAAAATGGGACGTAAAAAATTGGCTTATGATGTACAAGGATACAGAGATGGATTCTTCGCTACAACTATTTTATCAATTCCGGCTGAATCAGTTGTTGAATTCAAAAGAAACCTTAAACTTAATGAAAATGTTTTAAGATTTATGTTTATGGAAGTTTCTAAGAAAGTTCAAACGGTTTAAGAGGTAGTTTATGTCATTAGCTAAAGCAGTTGTAACCGGCTCGGTTTTTAGAGCACCAGAAAAACGTTTTACACAAAACAATGTTCCTGTTTCATCATTTGTTTTGAACATTGGTGACAGAGAAGAAATGTTAATCAGAGTTGTTGTAAGAAGAGCTGCTCTGGATGAAGTTGTATCAGGTATTTCAAAAGATGACAGAGTTCTTGTTGAAGGCAGACTTCAGATTACGACTGTAAAAAGTGACACAGGTGCTGAAAGAAGAATCTTTGAGATTGATGCAAATACAATCGAAATGATGGGTGCAGGTGCTCCGGCGGCTGTGTCATCAGCATCAGACAAAGACATTGTGAAGTTTTCACAGGAAGAATTCTCTGATGAATTAATCGGAGAAGACGAAATCCCGTTCTAAGGTTTATCTCTGGAACGTTGGGTTAATTATATTTTGTAATATTACAGGCTAGAAAGGCAAATTAGAAAAATGGCAAAACAAGATATGAATGATCGTAAAAAACGTAAAACCTGCTCTTTTTGTGCAGACCACGTTGATCACATTGACTACAAAGATGCTGCTAAGTTGAAAAGATACTTAACAGAAGCTGGTAAAATCATTCCTAGAAGAGTTACAGGTAACTGTGCAGAACACCAAAGAATGGTTGCTAAAGCTATCAAAAGAGCTAGAGAAGCTGCAATTATCAGCTATGTATTTGATTAATCAAATAAAGTCAGTATAAGTATTATGGGAATGGCGGAATCATCCGTTCATTCCCATGTTTTCAAAAAACCTAATAACGTAGAATTTTAAAAAAGGATGAACTTATGGACAACAAAATCACTATCAGATCAGACAGAAAAGATGATTACACATTCCAGTATAGAGGCGAAGACGTTACTCTTAAAGCCGGAAGCATAATCAGTATTGCAAATGGTCTTTCGGAAGTTGTTTTTCCGACATGCGTCATGAAGATTATCAATAATTTAATTGTTATCAAAGACGATGCTAAAAAATAGATTTTGTCTATAATATTGACAGGCTGTGGGTTGTAGTTATCCGCAGCCTTTTTTAATGTTCAAAATAAATCAGTCACTTATCGGATAGCGTAAAACGATAAATTGGAGTTATTATAGTTGTATTATTAAATCTTTTTCATACTTCCAGCTATTCTTAATTCCAAAGAGACCCGTAAGGGTCTTTTTTTTTAATTGTTTTTGAAGATTTATTAACTGTAACTTGCAAAATAAATAATGATATATTATGATATATTGCGAGGTATATCATAAAGGAGTTATAAAATGATTAGAGCAATTCAAGGTTATAACACAAATTTTTACGGTGTAAAAAATATTAAGCCACAAAAAGTAGCAAGAAATATTGTAAATACAAAAAATGAGTTGCCGAAGGGGTTGACTTCTTCAATACGTAGAGAGGATGCTCTTGATGAGTTGGGCAGAGCGCTTGAAAATCGCTTTGATAAGATAACTAATAATCCGTCAAGTCCTCAATATACAACAATGATGGCTAGTCTTTTAGGCGGAATAACTTATTCTCTTGATGCGGCTGATGTATGTAGTTTATCATAGTTACAAGATTTTAGGGAAATTTAGTTTTTCAAGAAGAAGTAAAATATCATTTGGGAAGTCTTTGCCACTCATTATGCCGGCAAAGACTTCTGCGCAAAATTCACTTCCGTCTTCTAAATCAGTAGCTCTTTTGGATACAATGTTCGCAATTCTTTCCGGATTAGCATATTTTTGCCAAGTTTTATAATTCTTTTGGATATTTAATCCATTGTTAAAATGCAACCAATGTCCTGTTT
This sequence comes from uncultured Candidatus Melainabacteria bacterium, assembly GCA_934773085.1. Taxonomy (GTDB): domain Bacteria; phylum Cyanobacteriota; class Vampirovibrionia; order Gastranaerophilales; family Gastranaerophilaceae; genus CAG-196. The sequence continues at coordinate 1,118 of CAKVMU010000001.1, read as the reverse complement.
CATGGAAAAAAGTATGATAAGGATGGCTGGAGGAAAGATTTTTATTGTTTGGTGTGTTCTCGTAGATTTTATTTGATAATATTATTGGAGCTTCTTTTTGTGGAAATGTTCTTGACCATATTGAAATTCCGGTTTTAACCCAAAAAGGTGATGTAAAGATTATGTTGTGCGGAGCTTCAATGTTGTGTTTATGTAAGCATTCAATTGCGCCAATGGCGTATTCTGCGAGTTTTTTATTGTTATGAAATCTGGTATTTATGCCCAATTCCGCCAATTTTTCTTCAGCTTTCCTAACTTCAGGGTTTTGTGAAAAAGAAGACTTTTTCATTTTATTAACATAGGAATAAATCAATTTTTCAATTAATGCATCTTTTGGTGCTATTTTCTTAATAGTTGAGACATGAACCTGCTTAAATGTTGGCGATAAGCTTTTAGTTTGCGGACTGATGGCGCTGTTATAAGTATTGATTTTTTGAACAATCATATTAAGTCCTCTATGACATACAGTGTGCTGTTGTCTTTTTCGGAACCGACATTTTTGATGCTTTCAGCTGCTTGTTTTTTTCCGGCAACAAGGTTGTCGCACAGAATTCCTGCTATAAATTCGCTGCAATTTTTTATATTTACGTCTTTACCGTTTTCCAATATAGGACGAAAACCTTCGGAATCTTCCGGTTTGGTGGCTTCTACAAACTCTGTATATTTCGGATTATTGGCGGTTGTATCAAATGTTCCGGGGGTGAATAAAACTCGGTCTCCATCTTTTTTAAAATACAATGGTTCGCCGATATGGATGGCATCAGTGTTTTTTTTGTAGGCAAACCCCAGCGGAACTACTTTTACTCTGTTTTTCTTTGTTACGGCTTTTCGTATTATGTCGGCAATTCCTTTTTGAAACTTCCATTCAGGTTCCAGATGCTTGAATCCGCACATTCTGCCTTCCGGAAAAATAAATATGTTAACTTTATCATCAATGAACTCTTTAAGCAATTTCGATAAAACTTTGCCATTATAGATATGGTTTGCAGAGTGTATTGCTGCATCAACTCCGACGGCGCCCCACTTTTCTGCTAATTTTTTCATTTCGTCGTCCATTGTGTCAATAATATCTTTGTTCA